>JBOFFD010000385.1:0-2067 GCA_051648425.1 Planctomycetia bacterium | reverse complement strand
GCCGTAGCTGTGACTCGGGGTGTGACGTTCGGTGTACAAGCCGTACGGCGTGACCGAAGCGCGGCCGGTGATCTGCACGTTGTACCACGCCATGCCGAGGGCGCAGACGCCGAAGGCGGCCGCCATCAGCGCGACCCGCTGCAGGTCGTATCGGCGGCCCGCCGGGGTAGTCAAGCGCAGCAAGGCGTAGACCGCGAGCGGGCCGGCCATGCCGACGGCGGTCATCGGCCGGGTAAGAAACGCGAAACCGATCGCCAGCCCGGCGGCCACCGCCCACGCCATCGACCGCCGTTCCATCGCGGCGAAGAAGGCGGCCAAGCCGATCGCCAAGCCGGCGGTCGTCACCACGGGCGAATGCAGCAGGTTGCCGAATGCGACCATGCCGGGCGAAAGGGCGACCACGCCGCCGGACAGCCAGCCGGCGGTGGGTCCGAACCGTCGCCCGGCGAGCGCCGCTCCAACGGCCGTGAGGCCGACGCAGCACCAGATCGCCGCCACCGGCAGGTCGAACCAGGCGAGGGCGGGAGCCAGCGCGAGGCCGGTGCCGGGGAAGTAACGGCTGGCGAACGCGGGGGCGTCGAGGACGTGCATCTGCTGAAAGGCGGCGGGGTCGAACGGCGGCGGATGGCCGACTCGGCCGGCCAGAAACGTCTGCGCTTGGAAGAGGTAGGAAAACTCGTCGTGATACAGCGGCGGCAGGTGGCGCGCCGACCAACCGCAGCCGGCGGCGACCGCCACGGCCGCCGCGCCGCAGACGGTCGCGCAAACGAAGGCGTTCCACGCCGTGGGATCGCGGCCAGCCGGCGGCGGCGCGGCCTTCAGCAGCCACGCGAGCGGCAGCGCCGCCAGCCACAGGCTCCAGATTCCCGAATCCAATCTGAACAACCAGACGGCGAGCGTCTGATCCGCCGGCGGCAGGTTCAGCCACTGGAAAACGTCGGTCTTCAGCAGCCAAACGAAGCCGGCCGCCAACGCCAGCGCCTGCACCCACAGGGGAACCAAATCAACGGCGGAAGAGGCCGCCGAACCCGGCGCGGTCGATTCCTCGGCGGTCGTCATAGAAGGAGATTCCTTGAAGCGGACGTCGTTTCGCCGACGGGACCGTCGCCAAGATTCTCGCATCCCGCTGAAAACGATCAAGCTCGCGTTGCTTCTCCGCGTCGCGCTCGTCGGCCGTCGGCGCACTAAGCTGAAGATGGCGGACGTGGCCGCGGACGCCGCCGGGGAAGACGCCGGGCGCGATCGCCGCGGCGCCTGGTCGACGGTCGGAGCATCCCCTGATGACGGAAAACGAGGCTTGGACCGTCGTCCAAGGGTACGCGCGGCAGGCCGGCCTGACCTTGCAGACCACCATGACGATCTCGGTACTGCGGCGGACGTTGGCGAAGAAGTACCAGCCGCGGCGGGCCGGCGACGACGACGAGGCGATGCGGCGCATCAACCGCGCCATCGACGTCATCGACGCCGAGCGCGACCGCCGCGAACTGTACGGCCTCGATCCGTTCGCCGCGCCCGCCGGTACTTCGACCACCGGTTCTTCCAACCCGGGCCCAACGTCGACCTATGGCGGGTCGTCCACCGGCTCGTACGGTTCGGGTGGGTCGACCGGCGGTCGCACCGGCCCCGGACCGGGGTCGGCGTCCGGCGGATGGACCGGCGGTTGGAGCAGCGGCGCGGGACAGAAGTCCTCGGCCGGCGGCGCCGCTTTGCCCCCTTGGCAGACCGAGCCGGGCGACTCCTGCGAAATCCAAGAGTACGCCTTCTCCGACGTCAACTTCATCAAGAAGACCATCTACGAACGCTCGGCCCGCATGGGCGGCGCCGAGCTGGTGAAGGCGTGGGCGTGGGACGGCTCCCGTTTCCGCAAGGTGATTTCCGCCTTCGCCAACGAATTCGCCTACGAGGAACTCGGCCGGGCGATGGTGTACTGGCAGTCGCACGCCGACGAATCGGTGCGCTGCGACGCCGTGCTGCTTACGCGCGGCGCCGGCCGAGCCACTCACTTCCGGCTCATCATCATCCGCATCGGCAAGGGGTTTGAAGACGTCTCCCGCTACGGCTGGAGCA
>JBOFFD010000384.1:0-3709 GCA_051648425.1 Planctomycetia bacterium | reverse complement strand
CCCCCGCCGCCTGCTTATCGAAACCCTCGAAGACCGCTCCGTCCCCGCCGCGCCGATCGGCCCAGAGTTTCCGGTCAATAATTTCACGACCGGAGATCAGTTGACGAGCGAACGCCGTTACATGGCGATGGACGCCGCTGGGAACTTCGTCGTCGTTTGGTATGGCGACGGAGAGGGCGACGATTACGGCATCTACGCGAGAAGGTACAATGCCGCCGGCGCAGCGCAAGGAAGCGACATCCGCGTGAACTCGACGACGACCGGACGTCAGCGTCTCCCGGCGGTCGCCATGGAAGCCGACGGCGATTTCGTCGTCGCTTGGGCAAGCGAACCTCAGGACGGCGACGGCGATGGAGTCTATCTGAGACGATTCGACGCCGCAGGAGTCGCGCAGACAGGCGAAATTCTGGTCAATTCGCATACCACCCTTGACCAAGGGCGCCCGGCGGCAGCCATGGACGCCGACGGGAACTTCGTTGTCGCCTGGAGCAGCGAAAACCAAGACGGTTCCTCCCAGGGCGTCTACGCCCAACGGTTCAACAACTTAGCTGTAGCGCAGGGAATCGAATTTCGCGTCAACACGACGGTTGCATCTTTTCAAGGAGTGCCGGACGTAGCGATGGATGCGGACGGCGATTTCATCATCGCTTGGCATAGCAACTTCCAGGACGGCAGCAGTACGGGTGTGTATGCCCAGCGCTACAACGGTGCCGGTGTTGCACAAGGGGGTGAGTTTCCGCTCCACTTCTACACCACCAGCAACCAAGAGTTTCCAGAATTGGCATTCGATGCGAACGGAGACTTCGTCGCGACGTGGAGCAGCCATACTCAAGACGGCGACGTCTTTGGCGTCTATGCTCGGCGATTTCATTCTAACGGCGTCCCCAAAGCCCCGGAATTCAAGGTCAACAAGTTTACCACTGGCGATCAAGTCAAATCGACGATCGCGATGGAGGCGAACGGTGATTTCGTCGTCGCCTGGCAGAGCAACGGCCAGGATGGTTCCGGCTACGGCGTCTACGCGCGTCGCTACACGTCCACCGGCGATGCCAAGGAAACTCAAGAGTTCCCAGTCAACACTTTCACGACCGGTGCTCAGAACAACCTGTCGGTAGTGGTGGACCCGGACGGCGATTTCGTCGTCGCTTGGCAGAGCAACAACCAGGACGGCGACGGCTACGGCGTCTACGCGCGGCGATACACGACCGACGTCACCGCCACACCTCCGATTCTGTCGGTGGACACTCCTCCAATCCGCAACCAAGGCGAGGGGATTCCGCTTTCGATCACTGCTTCGCTCGTCGACCTGGACGGCAGCGAGTCGTTGGCCATCGTCATTTCCGGATTGCAGGCGGGAACAATGCTGTCGGCCGGTACGCCCGTCGGCGAGAACGCCTTCCGCTTGACCCCGGCGCAACTTGTCGGATTGACTATCACACTGCCGACGTTTGTGTTTGGAACGCAGAATTACACCGTGACGGCGACCGCTACGGAATCGGCGATCGACATCGGATCGTCGAACCCCGATTCAAAGTCGACGGTACGTCAACTGACCGTCACGGTGAACCAACTACGGGCGGGGCTGCCGGTGGTCACGGCGCAGCCGGCCGACGGAATCGAAAGTACGACGATTCCCTTGAGTCTCACCGTGTCGAAGCAGGTGCCTAGCAGCCCGGAAACTTTGACCGTCGTCGTCACGGGCCTGCCCACCGGCGCGGTGTTGTTGGTCGACGGTCAACCGGTCGGCAACAACGTACCGTTTGGACCGGCGTTCGGGACGTTGGCGGTGCGACCGGAGCCCGGATTCGCGGGTGAACTCTCCTTGGTGTTCACTGCGACCGCCCGTTTCACCGACGGCGGTGGGCAAACGACGATGCAATCGGCGTCGGCGGCGGCCGCCGTCAGCATCGTCCCCCTGCTCGCCGTCGAGCCGACGCTGACGCCTTCGTCTCCCAGCGGCAACCAAGAGACCAGTATCTCGCTCGGAGCGACGGCGGCGTCGAACGCCGCCGCCGGCGTGGAAACCATCACCGTGCAAGTCAGCGGCGACCTGGCCGGCTCGGTTCTGCTCGTCGACGACCAGCCCGTCGCCGCCGGCTTCGTATTGACCGCCGACCAGTTCAACCGCTTGGCGATCCGTCCGGCGGTCGGTTTCGTCGGACCGATCAACCTTACCCTCGTCGTCACGGCGACGCGCAAGGACAACGGCCGAACGGCGACGAAAACCGGCTCCATCGGTGTTCTGGTCAAGGACGCCGCCGCCACCGTGCCTGGGCTTACTGTGAATCCGGTCGGGTTCCGTCTGACGTCGACCGACGACATCTTGCTTTCGATTGAAGTAGACAACAACGATCAGGACTCGGAAACCGTCGGCGTCGTGGTATCCGGTGTGCCGGCCGAGGGCGTGTTGTCGGCGGGCGCCAACCTCGGCGGCGGCCGGTGGTCGTTGACGCCCACCCAACTCATTGGCTTGCGACTTAGATTGCCTGTCAACTTCGCGGCCGGCCTCATTCAGATGTCGGTCGTCGCCACCAGCACCGAATCGAACGGCGGCGCCGCGAAGGAGACCGTTCCCAGACCATTGTTCATTGAGAACGCCGCCCCGGTCTTGGGTCGCGGAACACCGAACACGCGCGGCTTCACCACTTCCCGCGGCGCGACCGCCCTCCAGTTTCTCACGCGGGCTTCGGGAGGACGAGCGGCCGGGTCGTTGTTCAGCGACGGCGACGCTGGCGGGCGGCGCGGCATGGCGTTGACGCAGGTGCGCGTCGTCGGCGGCGGCGGACGGATGGAAGTGAAAGTCGGTTCCAGGGGATGGAGGCCCGTGACCGGCGTTTCGGTGCGCAGCTCCTTGCTGTTGGGTGAACGC
The DNA here is from genome assembly GCA_051648425.1 of Planctomycetia bacterium. GTDB lineage: Bacteria > Planctomycetota > Planctomycetia > Kolteriales > Kolteriaceae > JBOFFD01. The sequence goes on along the minus strand of JBOFFD010000384.1, from coordinate 840 downwards.
GATCGGCTGCGGTTCGTCGGGGCGGGGCGGGTGCAGATGCAGTATGCCGGCTACGACCTGACCAGCGGCGCCCCTGGCGGCCGACTGCCGGCGGCGTTCGCTCCCAACGGCGCCTTCAGCCAGCGACGGTTGACCGTGAAGACGGGCGGCGCGAGTCGGTCGGCCGCCGAAACGCCGACGCCGACCGTCGCCGGTTTGGGACTGTCGGCGGCGCTGGCGGAAGCGACGACCGCCGCCGCCCGGCCTTCCGATGACGGCCGGTTGTCATCCGTTGCGGTTGACGCCGCCTTCGTCGACTTCGCGGCGCTGTTGGACGCCGACTAAGACGTTCGCCGATAGCCGGCACGTTTACGTGGCGCGTCCGACGGAAACGTCGTCGTGAACGGCGGCCGAACGGTCGCGCCGCGTGAACGTGACGGCTGTCAATTTCTTTCTTGCACCGCGAGCTACCGCCGATTCGACGTTGATCGAGCGCCCTCGTCCCGAATACGCTATGACGCAAGTCGTCCCTTGGGGCGGCAGTCGACGCCGGTCTCAATTCGGCCCCCGCGCCCCCGCATCGCGTCGCGGATTGGGCTTGCAGCAATTTGGAAGGTCGCCAGAATACCGATGTTGCGGGGGTTGTGTGGTTTGGCGTGACGCCGAACCACGGGCCGTCGCGGCGCGTCCTCCGTACACTCTCGGCTTCCGGCGTCTTCTGAATCGGCACCCTCGACCCGCAACGAAGGAAGCAGTTCCTTGGGGATCGGCGACCAAGCGATCGGCGTGATGAAACAGACGGCGCGACGCATGAAGCGCGTGCTGTTGGAACTCCGCCGCGACACGGCCCAAGGGCTGCTG
>JBOFFD010000383.1:0-2455 GCA_051648425.1 Planctomycetia bacterium | reverse complement strand
CTGTCGGCAAAGACCGGACGTGGGGCGGCGGACCACCCCGGCTAAAAAGGAAGTCGAGCCGTCCTCGCCGGCAGAGGTGCGGTCCTTCCTACGGAGCGGCCGATTCCTTCAGCGATTCCGGGAACGGTTCCGGGGTCGTCGGGGCGGTGGTCGCGGCGGCCGGCTGAATCTTGCCTTCCGGTTCGGCGGCGGTCGGCCCGTTGAGGCCTGGGGCGGCGGGGTCTTCCGTCCAGACGGCCGCTTGCGTCACCGCCGACTGCGCGGGAACCGCCGGATTGCCGGCGAGGTCCAGCACGTCAAGTTCGCCCAAGACGCCGTCGGTTTGCGGTTTGACGGTGCCCCGACGGAACGGCCCCGTGCCGAACACCCACGATTCCTTCGTGTTGCTGGTCGATTCGTGCGTCCCCGACTGCCACACCGCCCGACCGGTGGCGCGGTTGTAGGCGAAGACCGCCAACCGCGCGACCCCCTTCTGGTCGCTGCTTTTGATGAGCGGAATCTCCGGGATCGCCGGCGGCTGGCCGGGGACGATCGCGGGCAGCGTCATGGCCGGCACGCCGATCAAGAACGAACTCTTGTCGGTGGCGACGCAACCGGCGCGGGCCTCGACTACATAGATCGCCTTCGGCTTCTCTTCGACCAACTGGCAGCCGGCGGCCAAGAGGTGCTGCCGCAGGCAGCTCGCCACGTAGCCCTTGTCGGTCACGCCGTCAAGCGGCTTTTCGTCGAAGTAGACCGCCTTGCCGGCCAGAGGCGAGAAGTCGATTCGGCCGACCGACTCTTCGATCGAGTGCGAGACCAGCAGCATCTCGGTGGCCGACCTGCTGGTGTCGGTCATGCGGGTGGTGCCGCACCCGACCGAAGCCAATGCGACGACCGATCCGACGGCGACCGAGACCGTTCGGAACGACGGATAAGGATTCGGCATGACGACTCCTTGCGATGCGTCGAAGGACCGACGGACGGCGTCGGCGCTTTTCGCGGCGCTTTTTCGGGGAGGCGGAAGGGGCGGAACGATACCTGCGGCCGTCGTCCTGTCAACCAGGAAATCCGACGGCGGCGTTCCCCTCTTGCACCGTTCGCCGGCGTCGACTATCCGCCTCTTCGAGCGGTCGTTTCGCCCGTTCCCCTCCAAGAGCCACCCCCAAGAACGCCGACCAACCGTACTGGTTGATGCACCCTCGGTCCGTCCACGGATCGGCCGTCGAACGGGCGCGGAACCCGATCGACGGCGAAGGAACCGCCGCGATGTCGACGCTCGAACGCGAACCGCGGAACCACATCGACGGTCGCACCGACGGCTCGCCCGCCGAAGACTCGTCACTCGACGGCGCGTTCCTTCCGTTCGTCCCGCGCGACGCCGATCGACCGACGCTGATCTCTGTGGTGGCCGCCGCCTTCAACGAAGAAGACTGCCTCGCCGAGTTCGTCGCCCGCACCGACGCCGTGCTGCGCCGACTGGACGCCGCCTATGAAATCGTCATCGTCAACGACGGCAGCCGCGACGGCACGCTCGGTCTGGCCCTGACGTTGGCCGACCGCTGTCCGCACCTGCGCGTCGTCAATCTGTCGCGCAACTTCGGTCACGAAACCGCCTCGAGCGCCGGCCTGGCCGCCGCTCGCGGCGACGCCGTCGTCTTGATGGATTCCGACCTGCAAGACCCACCCGAACTCATCCCCGAACTGGTCGACCGCTGGCTCGACGGCTATGACGTCGTCTACGCCCAGCGTCGCACCCGCGACGGCGAAACCCGCTTCAAAACCACGACGAGCTGGCTCTTCTACCGCGTCATGCGCTGGTTCACCGGCCTCGACCTGCCGCCGGACGTCGGCGACTACCGTCTGATGGATCGGCCCGTCGTCGACGCCTTCCTGGCGATGCCCGAACGCCGCCGCTTCGTCCGCGGCATGATTACGTGGCTCGGCTTCCGCCAGACGGGCGTCTTGTTCGACCGCGAGGAACGCTTCGCCGGCGCCACCAAATACAGCGTCGGCCAGCTCGTTCGGCTGGCCACCGACGGCTTGCTGGGCTTCACCGTCAAGCCGCTGCATCTCGCCGCCCGCGTCGGCGGCCTGCTGCTCTTGGCGGGCCTGCTGAGCGGGGCCATGGCCGCCGGGCTGGCGCTCAACCCAACATCCCCCGTCGCGCCGTCGGCCGGCGTGTTGCTGGTAGTCGCCGCGGTGCTGGCGGTCGGCGGCGTGCAGGCCGTGCTGATGGGCATTCTGGGCGAGTACCTGGGCCGAGTGTACGAGCAGGTGCAAGGCCGCCCGCTGTACGTCGTCGAAGGAGTCTACGGCGGCGCCGCGACGGCGTCGCAGCACCGCCCGCGCGTCGATCGCTCTCGCCGCATCGCCTGACGCTTTTCCGGTCCCACTCATAGCCCGCCGCGCGAGCAAGGGATTCCTGAATCCTCGCCTTTTCCTTCCGCGATCGGAGCCGGAATCCCTTGCTCGC
>JBOFFD010000382.1:0-2429 GCA_051648425.1 Planctomycetia bacterium | reverse complement strand
GGCCCTTGTCGCGCGGCCGATGGTTGACGGCCACTTCGGCGACTCGGAAACCGTGCATCTTAACCAGCGTCGGAAAGAAGCGGTGCATGCCGTCGAAGCGATGGATCTTCTGTAGCGATTCGCGACGGAAGACTTTGAGTCCGCAGCCGGTGTCGCGCACCGTCTCTTTGGTGAGCCAGTTTCGCACGCCGTTGGCGAACTTGGAAATGTAACGTTTGTTCCAAGGATCCCGGCGGTTCTTACGCCACCCGATGACCACGTCGACGTCGACGAGGGCTTCCAGCATGGAAGGGATGTCGGCTGGGTCGTTCTGCCGATCGGCGTCCATGGTCACGACGACGTCGCCGCGCGCCTGGTCGAAGCCGGCCGCCAACGCCGCGCTTTGACCGCTTTGTCGGCACATACGGAAGACGACGAGGCTGGGATGGGTTTCCGCCATTTTCTGAAGCGCTTCGACGGTGCCGTCGGTGCTGGCGTCGTCGACGACGACGATCTCGAACCCGAGGTCGGTCTTAGACAAGGCGTCGACGATTTCGTCGACCAGCGGCTTAAGATTTTCCGCTTCATTGTGCGCGGGCAGCACGACGGAGATTTCGGGCATCGAAGAATTCATGAGCATCGCGACACCTCCTCGCGCCTTCGACGGCGCCCACCCTGCCGACGTTGGGAATGGGGGTGGCGGCGCGGTGAAGGCGACCGATCGATTCAGCGAACCCGGCTCGGGACGACGCGGTCGTCCGCAGGCCGCTTCCACTGAACTCTAAGAGGCGGGCTTGTACTCGCCGTCGAAGAACGCCGCAAGCCCACCGCGAGCGGCGCCCGAATGGTTTTCCCGGAGACCCGATCGTTAACGCGAGGGAACCGGGCTGAGCGGCGGAGCCTTCGGTTTCGACGCTTTGTCGTCGTACAGGCCGCCGTCCTCAAGCATTTTCTGCTCTTGCAGCAACACCTTCTCCGGAATCACCTGCTGGACGTCGTACGGATGCGGACCCGGCGCCGGACGCCGCGCGTCGAGCCAGCCCTGAGGCCACGGGGCCCACTGCGTCGGGTAGTAGCCGAAATGGTCGCAGCGGTACTGGCGATACCAATCCGGTTCCTGCAGACGGTTGGCGTGGACGACCGCAGCCGCCTTGCCGTGGTGAAAGTAGTTCGGGCGACGGCGATAGAAGACCGGCAGGCCGGCGCCGTATTCGCTGGTGACCACCGCGCCTTCGCCGACGACTTCCGTCGTCAGCGGCGCGCCGGGGATCGGGGCCGGCGCATACAGGAAGTGGCCGGCGTTCTCCGTAACGATCGGCGCGCTCTCCGTAACGATCGTCGTGGGCAGAACCGGCTGGGGCACCAGCCGTGGTTCGTCGGCCGTCGCCGGCGCCAAAGACGCTCCGGCGGCCACGACCGCCAAGCAACGCCGAATCCAAGAAGGTTGCATCCTTGCATCCTCGCAAATCTGGTTCTTGAAGTAGGACGACGCCGAGTCGGCGCGGGTTTCGCGGTCCGTTACCGTGGGAACGGTCGACCCGCGACCTTTTCGACGGCTTCATCGCCGACAAGGTATGTATCGTCGGAACGGCGAGTGTCGCTTCAACTTGTCGACCGCCACTTCCGCCGGAACCGCCGAACAACCGCAGATTTCCCAGACGACCGCTGCAATCGGTAAAGTCCGAAAGGTGCAAGTCAAATCGTCAAACGGATTTTTTGGAAATACCGGCAAACTCGCCTTCGCACGTCCGATCAAACACAGTAAATCCCGGTCGCCGACGAACCGCTTGAACGTCGGACCGACCGAAGAGGATGCTGATATGATTGTTGGTTTGGCACTGACGCTCGTGCTTGCCGCGACAAACGCCGAAAAAGATGCCACCCTCGCGCGGGACTCGATCGTCGACGCCGTTCTCGCGGCGGCCGGCCCTTCGCTCGACATCACCCTGCGGAACCGGGTTTTGGACGACGCTCTGGCGTCTTCGTCGATTCTGCCGGCGGGCTTGGCTGGTTCTTCGCGGCTGCCCCGACTGCTTTCCCCGGCCCCCGCAGACTCGTTTCAGGCCGGCGCCCGCTGCGTCGACTGCTACACCAACCCGGAGCCGTCGTCGATGCTTGTTTGGTCGACGACCCTCGGCGGTTTGTTCGCCGCCGGCTACGGCTACCGCCGCCGACTTCTCCCCTCTCCCATCTAATCGGCTTCGGACCGCCCCGCGCCGCTGTTGATTCTCTTCGGCAAACTGCGAGAATCTCCTCACCGTCAAACACTCGAGGAGGCCCGCCGATGTTTTCGCGCCGATCGTTCCTCATCTTCGCCGCGACCGCCGCCATGCTCGCCGGCCGCCTGAGCGCCGCCGAACCGGCCGCCGTCTTGAAAGAGGCCGGCTTGGTGAAGTCGACGCCCTTCTTCGTCCTTCCCGCCGAGGCGGACTTCGGCAAATCGGTTTTGG
>JBOFFD010000381.1:0-2565 GCA_051648425.1 Planctomycetia bacterium | reverse complement strand
GCCGCCGTAGTATTTGCCGAAGGCGGTGAAGCCGCAGCAGGAGACCATCGCCACCAGCCGCGGCTCGAAGACGGCGGTGAACATGGTGTTGTGGCCGCCCAACGAGTGGCCGATGCACCCCAGCCGCTTGACGTCGACGTCCGGCAGCGCGGCGAGCGCGTCGACCGCGCGGATGTTGTTCCAGATCGCCTTCATGCTGCCGCTGGCGTAGGGCGATTTGGCGAAGTCGTAGGGGTATTCGCCGAACGACGGGTAGTCGGGGACGAGGGCGACGAAGCCGCGCTTGGCGAGTTCGTGGGCGTAGTGGAGGTTCGGCGAACCGCCGAGTCCGGCCGGCTCGGCCTTGCCGAGGGCGCCGTTGGTTTGATGCAGGCAGAGTACGCCCGGGGCCGGTTTCTGCAGGACGTCGGGCACGAGCAGCAGCGCCGGCACGCGGTCGCCGGGATCGACGGCGAACGACGCGCGGTGCCGCAGGTAGCCGTCGGCTTGGGTCGTCGACTCGATCTTGAAGTCGAGCGGTTCCTTTTTCGTCGGCGGCGGCCCCATGACTTCCTGCATGCCCCGTAAGACGTCGGCCCGGCGCTTGGCCCAACCGGTGCGGCCGGTCACCGGTTGAATCCGATCGCCGTCGTGAAAGAACAGGGGTTGCGAATGGTCGATGTTCTTCGTTTCGGCGGTCATAACCGACGGCTCCTGTGTTCCGCTCAAATCTGACCGGCGTCGACCTGTTGTTTGATCCACGGGATCACTTCGTCGAGCATGGTTTCCAGCGAGGTCGTCGCTTTGAAGCCGAGCAGACGCTCGGCCTTCGAGACGTCGGGCGAGCGGTGTTGGACGTCGTAGGCGAAGGCGGGGTCGTGGACGAACCGCAACGGACGGTCCGGGCCGTGGACTTTGCGCCAGATCACTTCGGCGAGTTCCCGCACCGTCGTGGCGACGGGCGTCGAGATGTTGAAGTCTTCACCGAGGGCCGCCGGGTGTTCCAGCGTACGAATGATGCCGTCGGCGAGGTCGCCGCCGTAAGTGTAATGGCGCACTTGGTTGCCGTCGCCCAGGATGTGAAGCGGGTCCTGCCCCTTCACGATCTTCTGAACGAGGTCCGGAACAACGTGGCTCAGCGCCAACTGAATGTTGCCCGACGGCACGTCGACGTCCGACAGCGCCCGCTTCTCGCCGATCCCGACGCAGTTGAACGGCCGAATGATGGTGTACGGCAGTTGGTATTGTTCCCAGGCGCCCTGCGCGAAATATTCGCACGAGAGCTTCTGAAAGCCGTAGGTGGAAGCCGGCGGCGGGCTGCGCCGCTGTTCGCCTTCGGGCGTCGGGTAGACGGCGGTGTTTTCATACACCATCGAACTGGAAAGAACGGTGATCTTACGCAGCGTGCCGGCCTTGTGCGCCGCGATGGCGGCGTCGAAGGCGGCGGCGGTCATGCGCTCGTTGTCGGCCATCAGGTCGTAGGCGAACTTGTGAAAGTATGCGATGCCGCCGATGCGCGCCGCCATCGGCAGGAAGTGGTCGCAGCCGACGATCAGTTCCCGCATCAGGTCGGCGTCGCGCGCGTCGCCTTGCACCAACGTGTAGTTGGGGTGGTCGTCGTAGCTTTTTCGCAGCGAGCCGTACTTGCTGAAGTTGTCCAGCCCGACGACGACGCGCCCCTGCTCCAGCAGCCGTTCGACGACGTAGCCGGCGATGAACCCCGCGGAACCAGTGACCAGAACTTTCAAACGACGGCTCCTTCGCCCAGGTGGTTCCACACGTCGACCACCGGCTTGCCCCGGGCGTCGAGCTTCTTGTACTCCGAGTGCGGCGTGCCGATGATCAAGAGGTCGCTGCGTTCGACGACTTCATCCAGCGGGAGCAGTTCGTCGGCGCGCACCGTGGTTCGTTTCAGCACGACGGCCGGGTCGACGCAGCCGTCGTGGCACAGCACCGCTTTGGCGCGGGTAAGCAGGATTTTGCGAAGCTTGAAAGACAGCGAGTCGCGGACGTCGTCGCAGTCGCCCTTGAAGGCCAGTCCTAAGATGCCGACCGTCATATGGCGGAGGTCGTAAGACGCCTCCAGCCGCTGCACGACGTAGAGCGGCAGCCCTTCGTTCACCAGCATGGCGGCGTGGCCGAGGAAGAAGCGGTTGTTGGAGAAGGCGGCCAATTGCATGGTGTCTTTGAAGAGGCAGGGGCCGGCGGCGAATCCGGGCCGGGGTATTTGCGCGCCGCGCGGATAGTTGTGCGTCAGACCGTGGTGGATCTTATAGTAGTCGACGCCGTAGTCGTTCGCGATGGTGAAGAACTGGTTCGCCACCGCGAACGTGACGTACCGCCACACGTTGTTGAACAGCTTGCTTAGCTCGGCTTCCAGCGGCTGTACTTCCAATAGCTCCACGCCCAGCCGGCCGAACAGGTGGCGGGCGCCCTCGACGCCGCGGGGGGTGAAGCCGGAAACGATCTGCGGCAGCGTTTTGATTTCGACGAACCCGCGTCCTTGCGCCACCCGTTCGGGGCAGAACGCCACGTCGACCTTTAGGCCGCGCTCGACGAACGATTCATGCACCCGCCGCGAAGTTT
>JBOFFD010000380.1:0-3215 GCA_051648425.1 Planctomycetia bacterium | reverse complement strand
AATTCTTAAGATGCTGGTGGACGCCGGCAAGCCGACGGTGGCGGTGCTGACGAAGATGGCGCCGGGCGACGCCGACGAATTCGTGACGCTGTTCAACGCGCAGGTTGCCACCGCGTTGCCGCACCGCGAACGGTTGGCGGCCGTCGAAACGGCGCCGGCCCCGCCGCCCGCCCGGCGGATGTTGCTTTGGACCGACGAATACCCGTACGTGGAACGGTTTCGGGCGGCGGTGCGTCGAGCGGCGGCGGGCTGCACCGAGGGCGAAGCCCGTCGGCGGGCCGTCGACTTCCTGCGCCGGCGGCTGCCGGCGCTGGTCGATCCGTTGCGCCGCGACCTGGCCGAGTGGCGGTCGTGGATGGAACTGATCCGTTCGCACGCCAACGACGCGGTCCTCGGCTACGAGCGCGAATACCTGGCGAAGATGGGCGACGCCGAGTTTCACGAAGCCGCGGAACGGGTTTTGGCGGCGATCACCCCCGGCGGCCAAATGGGGGCGGCGTGGCGCGCGTTTGAAATGGTCCGCATGCCATATCGGGCGGCGATGGCGTGGCTGCGGCGGACGTCGGCGTTCCCCATGGAGCCGGTCGACGAAGAACTGGTGCTCGCGCGACAGCGGCGGTCGTTGATGGAATCGCTCTACGTGGCCGCCACCGCCCGGAAGAATCGCCGGCGCTTCTGGAAAGACCTACACCTCTCCCTGCAACAGGAAGCGAACGCGGTTGTCGAGCCGATGTACCGCCAAGTGCGCGACCGCCAGCGCCGCGAGCTTCGGCAACGGTTGGATTCCGTCTCGCAGTCGGCGACCGACGCCCTGTGGCGCCGGCCGGTGTTGACGACGGTGCTGCGCGGCGGGCGGGTCGGGGTCGACGTCGCCGCGACGCTGACCCTGCTTTACGTCGCTTATGCAAGCGGCTATTGGTTGATGACGTTGCTCGCGGCGCCGATCGCGTACGGACTGGTCGACCAGGCGGTGCGGGCCGGCGCCCGGCGGTACGTCCACCGGGGTCGGGCCGCCTTCGTGCTGCAACAGAAAGAGAACATCCGCGAATTGATTCAGACGGCGTACATCGATCCGCTCTTGTCGCTGCCGCGGGCGTCGCAAGGACGGCTTTACCGGATGGCGCAATTGGAAGAACAACTGCCGGCGGACTTGGCGGCCGTAGCTGTTCCGCTGGCGCGGGTCGCCGAGGAAGAGGTTCCCGCGTCATGACGAACGACCTTGCCCCGTCCGACGCGACCGTCGACGGAGACGCGCGGCCCGACGACATGGGCGTCGTGCAGTCGATGCACGCCGCCGGTTTGGCGCTCGACGAAATCGCGCAGTGGCTGGACGGCCCGCACACCTACCCGCTCGACGACGCCGACCGCGACGCGCTTCACAGCGCGGTCGGCGACTTGGCGGTGCGGGTTCGGCAGTTCGCCGCCGAGCCGGCGCTGTTCACCGTGATGCTGGTCGGCGGCACGGGCGTCGGCAAGTCGACGCTGCTCAACGCGCTGGCGGGCGAGCGGGTGGCGAAGGCGGGATTGGTTCGCCCGACGACCCAGCACCCCACCGTCTACCACCATCGGGCGGTGTCGCTCGACGGGCTTGATCCGGTGTTCGCCGGCTGCCACGCCGCGCCGCACGACCGGGCGGAACTGCGTTTCAAAATCATCATCGACACGCCCGACATGGATGGCAGCGTCTTAGAGCACCGCGAGCGTCTGAAAGCGATTCTGCCGGTCGCCGACGCCGTAATGTACTGCGGGTCGCCGGAGAAGTATCACGACGTCGAAGTGTGGCGGATTCTCTTACAGCACCGTGGGACGCGCGGCTTCGCCTTCGTGCTGAACAAGTGGGATCGGTGCGTCGGCGGGGGCGAGTCGATCGGTCGGTCGCCGGACGACGACTTCCGCCGCAGTCTGGCGGAAGCAGGCTTCGCCGCGCCGTTGGTCTTCCGCACCGCCGCCGCTTTTTGGGCCGAGGCTCGCGGCGTGGGTGGGCGGGCGTCGGACGGCCGAACGGCCGACGCGGTCGGCGACGATTTTCCGCAACTGGAGCGGTGGATCGACGAAGGGCTGTCGGCGGCGGTGATGCGCAACGTGAAGCTGCGCGGGGTCGCGGCGAAGATGGCGGACGTGGTCGAACGGGTCCGCGCGATGCTGCCGCCCGACTGGACGCCCCGCGCCTTGGAGTTGCAGCGCGACTGGGAAACCGCGTTGCGCGAGGCGTCGACCGACCAAACCCGACTGTTGGTCGAGTCGGCCGATCGGTGCGCGGCCACGTTGGAAAGCCACTTCCGTCGGCTCAGCCGCAAGCCGTTCCGCGGTCTTTTCGGCGCGTATCTGGGGTTGGTCGATCAGACCGCGACGCTGTGGCGCAAAGTGACCGGGTCGGCGGGTCTGCTGTCGTCGTCGACCGACGTTTCGATGACCGACGTCGCCGCGCGGTGTATCGGCTTGGGGTCGAAGGCGTCGCGGGCGGCGCAGACGCAGTCGATGCACGACCACCTGTTGGCGATGGCCGACCGGCACGGTTGGCCGATCGAGACGTTGGCGGGGCTGCTGCCGGGTGGACCGGCCGCCGACGGTCCCCCCGCCGCGCTCGACGAGCAACGGCTGTCGGCGGCGCTGGCCAACGGCCTGGTGCGGTTGGAGCAAGACTACTCCGACCCCGTCGGTGGTCGGCGGTACGTCCGCCGGTTGCTGACGGTTCTTTGCCTGTGGCTGCCGCCGGTGCTGCTGGTCGGTCTGTTGGCGAAATGGATCATCGACTCGGTCCGCATCGTCTACCTGTGGGGCATGGCCGAGTACCTCGGTGCGGCGATGCTGGTCGTACTGACGTTCGGCGGGTTGCACGCGCTAGTCGCGCTCTTGGTGCCGGTACGTTACCGCGACGTCCGGCCCCGGCTGGTGCGGCTGGTCGAAGACGACCTGTCGTCACACGCCTCGGTGGTCTATCTGAGGCTGTTGGATCAGGTGCAGTCGCGGATCAACGCCGAGCGGAAACGGGCGGCCGACGCGGTGGAGGTGCTGGCCGGCCTGCTGCAACGGATCGAACGGAAGCCGGCGGCGGCCGAGGCGACCGAAGCCGCACTGTTTCCGACGAAGACGGCTTGACCGGTCGGCGCCTGGTGGACTGATTGTCTTTCAGAGCCCGAAGCGTCAGCGAAGGTCCGGACGGAACAACCTTGCGGCACGCAATCCGGATTCGTCGCAGCACGTCGCCCCGTTCG
>JBOFFD010000379.1:0-2203 GCA_051648425.1 Planctomycetia bacterium | reverse complement strand
GGGCTTGCCGGGGTCGGGGACGGGTTCGTACAAGGACGGCGGCGTCACCTCGGAAATCACTTTCATCGCCGGTTCGGTTGGGGAACCTCATGCTGAAGCACCGCCTCGTCCACCCGACGATCAATGAAGTGCTGGGACGCGCCGGGCATCACGCCAAGGTGCTCATCGCCGACGGCAACTACCCGGCGTCGACGAAGAAAGGCCCCAACGCCCAGGTTGTGCATCTGAACCTGGCGCCGGGGATCGTCACCTGCCGACAGGTGTTGGAAGCGATCCTGGCGGCGGCGCCGATCGACGTCGTCAACACGATGATGTATGAGGAATCCGACCCGTACGCTTTGAAGTCCGACCCGCCGGCGTGGGACGAGTACCGCGCCGCGATCCGCGCCGCCGGCCTGCCGCTCGAACTCGTACCGATCAAAAAGTGGGAGTTCTACGACGCCGTCGTCACCCCCGACCACGTCTTGACCGTGCAGACGGCCGACCAACAACCGTTCGCCAACATCCTGCTGAGCCTTGGCTGCCGAGTCGACTGAGTTCTAAGACAAGAGCTCGCGCGTGACGAAGCAGCCAATCTGAATCGATGCTTCGGGGCGCGACGGGAAAATCTTACTCCACCCGAAGGAGGACGACCGTGTCCGTCGTGATCGACGCGCATCAACACTTCTGGCGGCTCGACCTGCCGTTCGACTACGGTTGGCTCGACGCGCCGCCGCACGCGCCCATTCGGCGGAACTTCCTGCCGCAAGACTTGCACCCGCGGACGGAAGCCGTCGGCGTCACGCATTCGGTGTTCGTCCAGACGCAGCACGACCTCGCCGAGAACCGCTGGGCGCTGGCGCTGGCGGAAATGCACCCCTCCATCGCGGGGATCGTCGGCTGGGTCGATTTGGCGTCGCCCGCCTGCGACGCCCAGCTCGACGAGTTCCTCGACCACCCCGACTTCGTCGGCGTCCGCCACGTCGTGCAGGACGAACCGGACGACGACTTCCTTCTCCGGCCGGCGGTGCTGGCAGGACTGGCGACGCTCGAACGGCGGCGCGTTCCGTTCGACCTGCTGCTGTACGTCAAACATCTGAAACACGCCGCCACGCTGGCCAAGCGGTTCCCCGACCTGCCGCTGGTCATCGACCACTTGGCGAAGCCGCGGGTGAAGTCGCGGTCGTTCGACGATTGGCTGCCGAACTTTCGGGCGGCGGCCGAGTTCCCGAACGTCTTCTGCAAACTGTCGGGACTGGCGACCGAAGCCGACTGGAACGGTTGGACGCCGGCCGACCTCAAGCCGTACGTGCAACACGCGCTCGACCTTTTCGGGCCGTCGCGGTGCATGTTCGGGTCGGACTGGCCGGTGTGCAACCTCGCGGCTACGTATGAAAATGTCTTCCACGGTCTGAAGGAAGCGCTGGGACCGATCGGCGCCGACGAATCGGCGGAAATCTTCGGCGGCACGGCCGTCCGCTTCTACCGCCTGCCCGCGGAAAACCTGGCCATCGTCGAACCGCCGACTTCGGCGAAGGACCACCCATGACCACTCGTTCCGAACAACCGACGCCGACGCCGCTGGGCTTGGCGCCGACCTTCGGTTTCGGCGACCGCCTGGGCTGCGCCACCCCCGGCCACCTCGATGCGCTTCGCCGCGCCGGCGGGCCGATCAAAGGCATTTTCGCGCAGCAGTCGATCCGCGAGATGGCCCGCACGAAGCGGACCGCCCCGGAGGTGATGGCCGCCGCCACTGCCGCTCTTGCCGACGCCTCCTTCACCGACGCTTGGGGGGCCGACGCCGACCATCTGAAAACGCCCGCCGACGTCCGCGTCACCGCCGACGCCGGCTTCACGTTCTTCACCATCGACCCGTCGGACGAGGTCGACCGCCGCGCCGACGACTACTCGCCGGCCGAGTTGGAAGCGAAGTACGCCGCCGCGCCCGACGACGCGCCGTGGCTGGCCGACTACGTCGGAAAAAGGGTGGCGGTCGCCGGCGCCCCGGCCCTCGAATTCGATCGCCCCACCGTACTGCGGGCGGCGGTGAAGTACGGCCGGGCGATCGCGCGAGCGGTATTACTGGGGCGCTTCATTCAGGAGGAATCGAAGCGGCGGGGTCGGCCGTTCGAGATCGAACTCAGCGTCGATGAAACCGACCAACCGACCAGCCTGGCCGAGCATTTCATCATCGCGGATCGGTGTCGGACCGAAGGGGTGGCGC
>JBOFFD010000378.1:0-4493 GCA_051648425.1 Planctomycetia bacterium | reverse complement strand
CGGGTCGTCGCTCGGCGGACGGGGTTGCGACGGCGGCGGGGCGGCCGATTCGACCCCGGAGCCTTGGGTTACATCGGGGTCGTCGGTCAACACGACGTCGAGAGCGTCGACGAACGTCAGGCCGGATTCCTTGGACACGTGGTAGACGGCGTCGGCGAGGATCGCGGCGGCGCGTTCGGTGTCGGATGACGGAAGTTGCATGGCGCAGTGGCTCCGGTGGGGTGCGGATCTGTTGTCAAGATACGTCCCCACCGAGTGCGACGCCACCGGAAACGGCGAAATCAGTCGGCGGTCAGTTGCCCAAGAGCTGGGTCTTGATCTCGCCCACCCATTCCGCATTTGGATCAAGTTCCATCGCCTTCTGGAAAAGTTGGCGGGCGCGGTCCGGGCGTTGCTGCTTCTGGTAGACCAAGCCCAAGTGATAGTGGGCCGGTGCGTTCTTCGGTTGGCGGACGATCGCTTCCTCGAAGAACTTCTGGGAATCGGCGACGCGGTCGAGCTTGAGGTGCAGCGTGCCGATGGTGTCAAGCAGCTCGGCCGGCAGCCGCGCGTCGGGAGTCGCCGCGGTGGGCACCGCCGTCGTCAATTCTTCCAACGCTTGGTGCGGCTTGCCGAGCAGCACGCCTTGCGTCCAAGCGAGGTTGTTGGCCGCGTACAGGTTGCCCGGCGAGGCCGTCAGCGCCTTGCGGTACGCTTCGGCGGCCTGTTCGTACAAAGCGGCGTCCTTGGTCGCCTCGGCCAGCTTCGACGTCGAATCGCCCAGCGTCAGCCATGCCGGGGCGTCGGCGGAGTCGGCGGTGGTCGCCGCCCGAGCCATCGCCTTCGCGTCGTCGTAACGGGCGACGGCGAAGTAGGCGCGGGCCGCCGCCGCCAGCATCGCCGGGTCGTTCGACGCCGTCGCGTGACGGGCGGCCGCCGCCGTGGCGGGCTTGTCGGCGTCGCCGCCCAACAGCACCGTCATGTAGAACTCGAACTCCGCCGGCGTCCGTTTCGGTTCGTCCAGGGCGGCCGTCGCCAGGGCGACGGCGTCCTTCTTCTTGCCGTCGTCCTTCTGGCGCCACAGCGTCCGCACCAGTAGCAGTTGCAACGCGCCGTCGTCGCGGCCCTTCGTCAGCGCTTCGCGGACGACGCTTTCGGCCTCGGCCGGCCGGTCGAGCGCCATCAACGACTGCGCGTGCAAGAGTTGAGCGGCCGGCAGGTCGGGCTGCTTGCGGCGCACCTGCTCGACGAGCTTCAGCGCGTCGTCGAACTTGCGCTGACGGAGGCGGATTTCCGCCAGCAAGAGGGCGCCAGGCAGGTGGCCGCCGGGGTCGGCCATCGCCGCCTTCAACTGTTTCTCGGCGGCCGCGAAGTCTTGCCGACCATAGGCGGCCAGCGCCCGCAGATAGGCCGCCGCCGTCGAGCCGGGCTGGACGGACTCAAGCGTCGCCAGCGTCTCCTCCATTTTCTTCAGGTCGTTTCGGCCGGCGTACAGCTCGGCCTGCACGCCGAGTAGAATGGGATCCTTCGGCAGCGAAACCAGCAGCTTGTCGAGCGTCGGCTGCAATTCGACCGACCGACCCGACGACGCCAACAGCCGCACGTAGTGATTGGCGGTCTTAGCGTCCTGCGGATCCAGTTCCACGCCTTCCGCCAACAGTTTCAGCGCGACGTCGATCTTACCTTCGATTTCCAACAGACGGGCGGCGAGGTAGCGCCCGGTGGGAATGTTCTTCGATTTCAGACGGGCGTCGTCGCCGAACGCGACGGCCTCGGCGATCTTACCCTGTTGCACCAACCGTTTCACTTGCAGCGCGGCCAGGGCGGCGTCGCCCGGGCAGCTCGCCCAGGCTTCGGCCAGGGCGGCGTCGGCGGCGGTTAGGTCGCCGCCGGCGAGGGCGGCGGCTTCCATGCGGGCGTGACACCGCAGCGAGTGCAGCGAGGCGTTCTTCGGGTTCTTTTCGAGCAGCGTCGTCAGCATGGCGTCGGCCGCCGCGAACTTCTTCGTTTCAAACAGCAGCAGGACCTTGTGTTCCAACAGCAGCAAATCGTCGGGCTTCTTCGCCAGCGCCGCGTCCAGCGTCTTCATGGCTTCGTCGGCGCGCTTCATCACCCGCAGCGCCGCGGCGGCCAGTACCACCTCCTGCGTCGTCGGTTCGCCTTGCAGCAGCCGGCCCACTTCCTTCTCGGCCGCGGGCCAATCTTCGCGCTGCGTCAGGTATTGCAGCAGTTTGCCGCGAAGGCCGGGCAGCGCCTTGCCCCGGCCGGCGGCGTCATTGAGCACCTGCGCGGCGCGGTCGGCGTCGCCGGTGCGCAGCAGCGACTCGAACAGGGCTTCGACGGTGCGGTCTTGGAACGAGCCGCCGGCCAAGCTTTGATTGAACATCTCGGCGGCCGAATCGAAGTCGCCCTTCTGCGACGCGAATTGACCCAGAAGGAATTTAAGATTCGGGTTGTCGGGATCGTTCTTCGCCGCGTTGCGAATGGTCTTTTCGGCGCGCGCCGCGTCGCCCTGCATAGCCGCCGAGCGGGCGAGCAGGAAGTCGATCGACGTCGGATTGACTTTCACATTGCCCTTAAGATCGGCAAGCACGCGGTTGGCGTCGTCGTACCTCTTCGCGTCTAAGAGCCGTTCGGCCAGCCGCAGCGCCAGCGTTGGTTCCTGCGGGAACCGGGCGGCCCCGCGACGCAGCGCGTCGAGACTTTTTTCCGGTTCGCCGGCGGCCAGATGGACGTCGGCGACCAGTTGCACCAAGCTGGCGTCCAACGGCTGCACCGCCTGCTCGGCCTCGGCCAGCGCCAGGGCGTCGCCGAACCGTTTTTCGTCGACCAACCGCGCGACTTCCATCCGCAAGAGCGTCGGGTGGCGGGGGAACTGCTTGCGAGCGTCGGCCAACCGGGCGACCGCTTTTTCGCGTTCGTTGGAAGCGACCAAAATGCGGACTTCCAGCGCCGCGGCCATCGCCGCTTGCGGGCCGTCTTTCAGTTCTTCCAAGAGCTTGCGGGCCTTGGCGACTTCCCCGCGGGCGGCCGCCGCCTGCGCCTGTGACAGTTGCAGCGTGGCCCGCGCCGATTCCGGCGCCGCCAGCACCGCTTGCGAGAAATCCTTCTCCGCCTGATCGAACCGTCCGGCGCGGAACTGCAACTGGCCCTGCAACGCCCGCCCCAGGCTTTGCGTGCCGGGGTCGGCCAGCAGTTGCGACGCCAAATCCTCCGCCTGCTTTTGGTAGCCGGCCTCCGCCAGCGCCAGCGTCAGCCACGCTTTGTACTGCGGCTGGTCGGCCCCCAGTTTCACGCCGTCTTCCAGGTGCCGACGGCCTTCGCTGACCAACCCTCGCCGCAGTTGCGCCAACCCCAGCAGGGCGTGCGCCGCACCGTTGGCGGGCATCTTTTCGACCGCTTCCTGCAGCGACGCCGCCGCCCGTTCGAATTCTTCGTCCTGCACCGCCTGGTAGCCTGCCAGCAGTCGGCCCCACGGCTTCAACGTCTCGACTCGCAGCAGCACCTCAATGTGCGGCTGGGCTTCCTTGCTCTGCTTCTGACCAAGGTAATGCTCTGCGAGCCACAAGTCGCAAACGGCGAACGCCTGCCGCACTTCCGGGCCGGCCGCTTCCGCGCTCTTAATGCCCTTTTCCACCATGCGGGCGGCGTCTTCCGCCTGGCCGTCGCGCCGACGTTCGCCAGCGTACCGCAGGTAAAGCGCGGGGTCGAGCACGCCGGCATCCAGCGCCTGGGTGTAGATCGCCGCCGACAGGGCGTCGACGCGCGGTTGCAAGGCGGCGTAGGTCGCGGCGACGGCCGGCTTCCGTTGGTTCGCCTTCGGCGTCAAGCGCCCGGCCGCGTCCAAAAGCCGGCGGGGCGCGGTGTCGCTGCCCTTGCTCGCCGCCAGGGCCGCTTCCAACAGTCCCGCACCGGTCGTCACATGGTGCTTCACCGCTCGCGGTTCGTTGGAGCGCTCGGCCGACCACCGGTGCAGTTCGACGAGGCCTAGCGCGTCGTCAAGGTTCGTCGCCGTCGGCTTGAATTCCGCGAACGAATCGACCAGCGCCTCGGCCTTCGCCGACAAATCGCTCGACCGACCCAGCGCGTCGCCCGCCTCGGCCGACAGCCAAGCGGTGCGCGGCCGCGCCGGCTTCTCCAAGGCCGCCAAGCTTACAATCTGTCGGCCGGCCTCGGCGTATTTCTTCTGTTGCAGCAGCCGGTTCGCCATGGCGAACTGCGCGTCGGCGTCGGCGGGGTTCTTCTCCAACACCGGTTTCGCGTGCTCGGCCGCTTCGGTCCAGTCGGCCACGTTGGCGAAGTAGGTCAGCAGCGACTTGTGAACGTCGGTCAGACTGGGGTCGACCCGTACCGCCTGCACCAACGACTTCAAAGCGTTGATCGACTGCGAATCGGCGGCGCGGACGTCGACGATCGACTTTCCTTCGAGCAGCGTCTGGGCCTTCAGGTAGTGCGCCCAACCGTTCTTGGGGTTGCCCCGCAGCATCTTGTCGACTTCGATTTTAGCGCTGGCG
>JBOFFD010000377.1:0-2293 GCA_051648425.1 Planctomycetia bacterium | reverse complement strand
CCCGGATCCGGTCAGGGCGGCGGCCAGGGCGGCCCCCGGCCGATCCAACCGAACATCATCAAGCCGAAGGCCCCCCTGCCGCCGGTCCAAGACAAAAAGACCGCCAAGCCGATCCTGACCTTTGAACAGATCATGCAGCAGAAGGAAGCCGCCACCGCCGCCGCGCAGGGTACGCCCGTCATGGCCCGCGGCAAGCTCGGCGACCGCATGCCCGGTTCCGGCGGCAGCCCGATGCCCGGCTCGACCACCGAAGAAGACCGCAAGAAAGGCATCGACAAGGACCGCAACAAGCGCCGCGGGTCGCCCCAGCGCGGCCGACGGTTCGATTCCGAAGGCGAAGACGAAGACGGCAGCCGCCGCCGAGGCCGTCGCCCCATCCTTCAGCGCCGCAACCTCAAGGCCGAGAAGGCCGACGGCCCGCTCGTCGTCTCGGCACCGATCACCGTCCGCTCGTTCTCCGAAGCGACCGGCGTCCGGGCCAACGAGGTCCAGCGCAAGCTGATGGCCCTCAACATCATGGCCACCATCAACAGCGGCATCACCGAAGAGCAGGCGGAACTGCTGGCGATCGAACTCGGTCTGACGATCGAAATCAAGCGCGGCCAGAACCACGAAACCTGGCTGGAAACCGAGTTCACGCCGACCGTCGCCGGGCATGAAAACCTCATCCTGCGGGCGCCGATCGTGACCTTCATGGGCCACGTCGACCACGGCAAGACCTCGCTGATGGACCGCATCCGCAAGGCCAACGTGGTGGCGTCGGAATCGGGCGGCATCACCCAGCACATCGGCGCCTACCAAGTGAAGGTGCCCACCCACCCGATCGGCGCCGTCACCTTCCTCGACACCCCCGGCCACGAAGCGTTCACCGCCATGCGGGCCCGCGGCGCCAACGCCACCGACATCGTCGTCCTGGTCGTCGCCGCCGACGACGGCGTCATGCCGCAAACCCAGGAAGCCATCAACCACGCCAAGGCCGCCGAAGTCCCCATCATCGTCGCCATGAACAAGATGGACCTTCCCGGCGCCAACCCCGAACGCCTCCAGCAGCAGCTTTCGCAGTACGGCATCCTCAGCGAAGCCTGGGGCGGCGACGTCCCGATGGTCGGCACCAGCGCCATCACCGGCAAGGGGATCGACGACCTGCTGGAAACCATCCTGCTCGTCGCGGAAATCGAAGAACTGAAAGCCGACGCCAGCCGGCCCGGTTCCGGCCTCTGCATCGAAGCGTCGATGTCCGGCGACCGCGGCGTCGCCTGCACCCTCTTGGTGCAGCAAGGCACCATGCGGCCCGGCGACGTCGTGCTGTGCGGCCAGGCGATCGGCCGCGTCCGCGCCATGTTCGACGAAAACGACCGCCCCGTCCTCGAAGCCGGCCCGTCCACCCCGGTCGTCGTCTTCGGCCTCGACGACGTCCCGAACGCCGGCGACCCGTTCTTCGTCGTCGACGACATCATTCGCGCCCGCGAAATCGCCGAGCAGCGTCGCTCGAAGCTTCGGGCCGATCAAATGGCCGCCCCCGCCCCGCAGATCACGCTCGACAGCCTCTTCGAGACGCTGCAGGACAAGAAACTGCAGGAACTGACCGTCATCCTGAAGGCCGACGTCCGCGGGTCGCTCGAAGCGATCAAGAAGGAGATCGGCGACTTCAAGCACAAGGAAGTCCGCGTCAAGATCATCCACGAAGGCGTCGGCGCCGTCGGTGAAAGCGACGTGCTTCTGGCCCAGGCGTCGAAGGCGATCGTCATCGCCTTCCGCGTCGTGCCGGACGACCGCGCCACCTCGATGGCGATCGAAAAGGGCGTGGAAATCCGCCGGTACGAAATCATCTACCAGATCAGCGACGACGTCCGCGCCGCGCTCGAAGGGATGCTCGCGCCGGAAACCCGCGAGGTCCAACTCGGCAAGGCGGTCGTCCAGAAGGTGTTTTCGATCAGCAAGGTCGGGGCGGTCGCCGGTTGCCGGGTCGTCCAAGGGAACATCGAACGCGGCGCCCGCATGCGGATCATCCGCGACGGCACCGTGGTCGGCTCTTACCCGATCGAAGCCCTCAAGCGCTTCAAGGACGACGTCAAAGACGTCCGCGAAGGGATGGAGTGCGGCATCAAGCTGCACAACTTCGACGACGTGAAGTCCGGCGACGTTTTGGAAGCGTTCAAGACCGAACAGGTCAAGCGGACGATCGATTGACCCGGCGGCCGTCGTCTCGGCCGCTTTGCGGCGGTGGACGCGCGCGGTCCGCCGCCGCCGTCTTTCGCCGGCGCTTGTTCAGGAAGTAGTTCATGGCATCCCG
>JBOFFD010000376.1:0-3421 GCA_051648425.1 Planctomycetia bacterium | reverse complement strand
CCGACGGCGAAGTCTTCACCGCCCCGGTCAAAGACAGCGTGGAAGGGGTCATCCGCTTCAACGCCGCCTCGCTGTACCAAGGGACGGTGTTCGAGGGGATCGAACTGCATTTCGAGAAGGGGAAGATCGTCCGTTCGCAGTGCAGCAACGAACCGGAGAAGTTGAAGGCGATTCTCGATTCCGACGAGGGGTCGCGGTACGTCGGCGAGTTTTCGGTGGCGTGCAACAACCGCATCCGCCGCCCGATGCTCGACATCCTCTTCGACGAAAAGATCGGCGGCTCGATCCACTTCACGCCGGGCAACGCCTATGAGGAAGCCGACAACGGCAACCGCAGCCGGGTGCATTGGGACATGGTGCTGATCCAACGACCGGAGTTCGGCGGCGGCGAGCTGTGGTTCGACGGCGAACTCGTCCGCAAAGACGGCCGCTTCCTTCCCGACGACCTGCAAGGACTGAACGTCGGTTTCGATTGACCCGCGGCGATCGTCGAAGCGGCAAGCGGGAGTGGACTGATTAAGACGGCGACGACGGCTTCGGCTGGCCCGTCAGTCGCCGCAACAATTCGTCTCGAACCTCGGGCGACAGGTTGCGCAGGTCGTCGTCGGTCAGCCGCGCCAAAAGCTGCTCGACCGGCACCCCTTCCAGCCTTTCTTCGAGGCTCGCCTTCCTCATCACTTCCTTGACCGTTCGCCGGTGCATTTCCAGCAGTTCTTTGCCGACCATGCTCTTACCCTCCTTTTCGTAGCGTTCCGCGAAATTCAACAGCAGAGTACTTGTGAAGCCCGAGTACGGCCGATAGTTCGCGGCGCCGTACATCGCCCGCTTGCGATCGACGCTGAACAGGTGCAGCACCGCGTTGTGCTTCACCAAGGGCAGTTCCCGCACGACCACGATCCTCACCGGGTTCGAGTGGCAGGTCGTGTCGTAGACGCCGGGGGCGACCGCCGACAAAAAGCCCCACTTCAACAGCTTGGACGGCCTTCGGACGCACACCGCGAACAGTCGGAAATTCGACTTTGGCAGCAAACCGTCACCCTTCTGCGCCGCCGCGGAAACCTGTTTGCGATAGTTGATGTAGTGGCCGAACAACTCCTCGACCGCCTCAAGGTCGAGCGCCTCTTGGTATGACTTGAACGTCATCAAATTATAGCGAGCCAGTCGCGCGAAGCCGTCTGGGGGACGACGCGGCGGCGCGGCGGCGCGGCCGGCTGCGAATAATGGATGATTACGTCGAGAAGCTGCTTGTGGTGCGAAAGGTCGTGTTCCAATTCGACCTCGAACGTACCGCTCTGGAAAAAGTCCTGTCACGAAAGACCAAACAACTGGTGCCAAGACCGCGGCGAATCCATAACCACGTCCCCTCATTGCCATGTTGGCGTTGAACGATATTCTACTCCGCCCGACGTTCATCGGCCCTGCGTTCCATCGACCGAATCTCCCGCCGCGACGGCGAAAAT
Organism: Planctomycetia bacterium; assembly: GCA_051648425.1. GTDB lineage: Bacteria > Planctomycetota > Planctomycetia > Kolteriales > Kolteriaceae > JBOFFD01. Next base: position 1,961 of record JBOFFD010000376.1, on the reverse strand, counting down.
TCCCGCCGGGGCGATACAACGTCGGCGGCGGGCCGGCGGCGACTTACTCCCTTTGAAACATGACTTTCGCGCGTCGCCCCCGCCCAACGGAGACCGCGAACGATGGACCTGAAACGACGCGATTGGCTGGCGGCCGCCGGGGCCGCCACGGCCGCCGCCGGACTGGCGACCTCCGCAACCGCCGCCGACGCCGCCAGCGCCGACGACCTGAAGTCGATCGGCAAAACGCCCCACACCAAGTTCGCCGTCAACGTGGAAATGTGGTTCTCCAACCTGCCGTTCCTCGACCGCATCCGGCAGACCGCCGCCCTCGGCTTCCCTGCCGTCGAGTTTTGGCCGACCAACAACAAAGACATCCCGGCCGTCGCCGCCCTGACCAAGGAACTCGGCGTCGCGGTCGCGCAGTTCACCGCCTGGGGTTTCGCGCCCGGTCTCAATGATCCGAAGAATCATTCCGCGTTCGTGAAGGCGGTGGAAGACGGCTGTAAGATCGCCAAGCAGCTCGACTGTTCTTTGATGACCGTCGTCGGCGGCGACGACGTGCCCGGCCTGTCGCAGAAGGAAATGCACGCGAACATCGTCAAGGGTTTGAAGCTGGCCGCCCCCATCGCCGAAGCCGCGAACGTCACCCTCATCCTCGAACCGATGAACATCCGCGTCGACCACAAGGGCCACTGCCTGTACGGCAGCGAGGCGTCCGTGGCCATCTGCCGCGAGGTGAACTCGCCGCGGGTGAAACTGAATTGGGACTTGTACCACATGCACATCACCGAAGGCGACCTGTGCCGACGGCTGCGCGAAGGGTTCGACCAGGTCGGCTACCTACAAGTCGCCGACAACCCCGGCCGCAACGAGCCGGGCACCGGCGAAATCTACTACCCGCGCGTGATGAAGGAAGCGTGGGACTTGGGCTACCGCGGCTACGTCGGGCTGGAATGCCGGCCGCGCGAGGGCGAGCTTACGGCTGCGAAGCGGGTGGCGCAGTCGGACTGGCGCTGACGGCCTCCATCGAAACGACGGCCGGCGTCGGCGCGGCGGGCTTGGTCGGCGCTGGTTTGTAGACCAGCACCATGCCGGCGCCGCCCGCCGCCAGCACCAGCCCCAGGAAGAACCGTGGGTCGGGGTACGCCGCCGGCGGGTGCATGGCCATCGTCACCAGCGTATTCATGATCGGGGCGCCCGCGAACACCAGCGGCGCCACGTAGATCGGCAGCCCGCCGAAGTAGATCGCCAAGATGATGCACAAGGCGCCGACCGCCCCCAGCACCCCCGCGAACGTCGACACCGCCGCGCCCCACGGCTTCATCGCCACCGATTCACCGCTGACCAGCAGCACCACCAGCGGAATGATCACCGCCGTGACGAAGTAGGCCGTCCCCACGCAAAGAAACGCCCGCAGCGGCGCCGACTTCGCGTTGCCGCCAAGCAGCTTCCCGCCTTCATGAATCATGGAGACGTAACAGCCCCACGACAACACCGCCCCGACGACGAACACCAACCACATATTCTTCATTTCCCGTTTCCTTCGTTGCAACGACGAACAGGATTGGAGTTACGAGAAAGACCGAAGTTCGTCCGTCGGTCGTCTCGTCCGCGACGGTTCGGCCTATTCCAGGGCTGGCGTTGCTCGGAAAACTTTTCCTTTTTTACTTGCGAACGCCGTCGCTTAGGTTTACTCTGTAAGACATGCGACGAAGCGACCGCCGTCGATCCGGCCGCCGTTTCGTCGTCGAGGATGCGTCGCCCATGTCGTTCTTCCGCCGTCCGGTTCCGTCGTCCGCGTCGCCCTCCGCCCGCCGTCGGCCGATGCGGCTGGAACATTTGGAAGACCGCTCCGTCCCGGCGTTCGGCCCCGCCGGCGTCGAATTCCAGGTCAACACTTTCACCACGAACAACCAATCCCAGCCGAGCGTGGCGATGGACGCCGACGGCGACTTCGTCGTCGCCTGGCAGAGCGACGT
>JBOFFD010000375.1:0-4146 GCA_051648425.1 Planctomycetia bacterium | reverse complement strand
CGCGTCGAACGGTTCACCGCCGCGCTTGACGGCCTGTCCGCCACCGGGCGCATCATTCCCGCCATCCGGGCCGACCTGACCGAACTCGGCCGTCGCGGCCGCTGGGATCTCGCCCTGCTCACCCCGTTCGAGCGGATGCCGGAAGGGTCGGCCGCCCCGGTCCGCCGCCTGGCCCGCCTCGGCGCCGACGCCGCGCCCCCCGCCCCGGCGCCGCCCCCCGCCGGCCCGACCGAAAAGGCCGCCCTCGGCCGCGCCTTCTTCCGCCTCGGCGCCCCCCGTCCCCGCACCGACGACGCCGTCTGATCGAGCGCCGTCGTTCAACTCCATCACTCCATTCCGAAAGGATACTGCCTTATGCCTGTCACCACGCAAACGCCGCCGGGCGTCACCGTTTCGCGCACCGTCGTCGACCGCCAGATTCTGTCCCAGGCCGCCCGCGACCACGTCGTCGTCGAAACGATCGTGCTCGACGCCGGCGGCGTCGACGGCGCGAACGCCGACGTCCACCGCCTCCGCGCCGGCTGGCTGCTCGCCCGCATCGACGCCACCGGCCGGTACGTCCCGTGCAAACGAACCGTCGTCGTCGCGCCGCCCGGTTCGTCCAGCGTTGGCGCGAGCACCGCCGTCTTCATCCGCGACGCCGCCCCGTTCAAGGCCGGCGACGTCGTCACCGTCGGCGACGACGTCAGCGTGACGGTCGCGGCGGTCGACTACGTCGCCAAAAAGCTGACCCTGTCGGCCGCGATCACCGCGACCCCCGGCGACAAAGTCTTCGCCCCGAACGGCGCCGGCGTCGCCCGCGGTCTGCTCCTCGACGACGAAGTCGACCTGTGGAACGCCGACCGCACCGCGACGACCCCTAAGACCGGACGAATGCTCGTCGCCGGTCTGACGCGCCACGTCCTCGTTCTGGGCGACCTGGCAGCGGCGCAGGACGACCCCGTCTCCGCCCGCAAACTGCGCCTGATCGCGTTCGACGCCGAACAGTTCGGCGCCGTCGACTTCTCTTAACCTCCGCCGCCGTTCTTAAATTTTCTCTTACACCGCGAGGCCGTCCCCATGAGTTACTCGTTCGCCAATCTGCTCGACCCCGAAGTGCTGTCGACCCCGTACCGCGAGTTTTCGTCGACCGCCGCCGGCCCCAACCCATTGCTCGACTATTTCGCCGGTCCGAAGGTGGTCAAGAACCACAACGGCCATTCCGTGACGGTGCGGGTGCTGACCGCCGTCAAAGACCCGGCGCCGTTCAATCCGCGCGGCGCCGTCGCCCGCACGTTGACGCCGCAGACCGCCGTCAAGGAAAAAACTTTCACCTGCCTGCACAGCTTCAATCAAATGACGCTGCCGCAGGACCCGATGGAATTCCTGCAGGAGCTGGACAGCCCGCTCTTACAAGAGAACGCAGCCCGGTTGTTGCAGCAGCACATGGAGGAATTCGGCGCCCGGCATCGGGTGCAGCGCGCGGTGGCGCTGGCGAAGACGCTGGTCGACGGCGTCTTACACCTCGACGCCGACGGCGACGTGTTGGAGTCGTCGACCGGCGCCGCCGTCTCGGTCGACCACGGCGTGCCGGCCGACCACCGCGGCCCATTCGGGACGGGAGTTTCAGGGGCGCCGGCCGGCCTGTGGTCCGATCCGGCGACGCCGATCTTAGACCAGCTCGACGCCCTCCGCCGCCGCGCCGAAGAAGAAAACGCCGAGCCGCCGCGCCACGTCTGGCTGCACAGCAAGGCGAAACAGTATCTGCGGAACAACACGCAGCTTTCCGACTATATGAAATACAGCGGCTCTTACACCGACGCGGTGTTGCGCGGCGAAACCATCGACGACCTCGGCGGCTTCGTCTGGCACTTCTTCGACGGCACGTACACCGCCGTCGACGGTTCGACGAAGCCGCTGCTTCCGACCAACCGCATCGTCGTCACGCCCGACGTCCCGCCCGCCGGCGCCGGCTGGTGGCGGGCGTACGACTGCTCGGAAACCATCGCCGCGCAGACCGGGATCGCGCCGTCGGTCGAGCAGTTGCGGACGCAAATGACGAAAGTCTTCGGGCCGTACGCCTACTGCTATCTGCACCACAACCCGGTGAAGACCAGCCTGTTCATGGGCGACAACTTCTTCTTCGCCGTCGTGAACCCCAACGCCCTCTGGCAGCCGCAGATCGCCGCCTAAGACAAAGCGGCGAAACGAAGGGCTGCATGGATGTTCGTCGATAGCCGTCACGTTCACGTGGCGCGTCCGATGGATTCAGCGCCGACCACGGCGACCGAGCGGACGCGGCGCCTGACGGCGACGGCTATCTGAAACCTTCCCTGGAGTAAGAACACATGGCGACGCGGGAATACTGTACGGCCGACGACCTGACGGCGCGGGCGTCGCAAGCCGGCGTGCTGGCGGCCGCCGACGACGACGCCGACGGTGTGCTCGCCGGCGGTGAAACGGCCGCCGCCGTCCATGCGGCGCTCGAGGCCGCCGCCGCGGCGATTGACGCCGCCATTGAACCGGTGGTGCAGGACGATCCGTCCGGCAACGCCTGGTTGCGGCACGCGGCGGTGGCGCTGGCGGTGGAACATCTGGCCGCCCGCCGGGGCGGGGTGGCGCCGCCGTCGTTGGTCGCGGCGGCCGACCGCGTCCGGGCCGACCTGGCCGAAGTACGGGCCGGTCGGCTTCGCATCCCCGGCCTGTCGGCGTCCGAGAGTCTTCAGCGCGGCGCCGACGCCGGCCGGCCGCGAGCTTGGTCGCCGTTCGACCGACCGCCAGTGACAAAGGAGTGACGCATGCCGCCGCCGACCGTTCCGTTGCTGACACAGGCCCGACAGTCGTTGTGGGACGCGGTCGACCATTGGCCGCCGCTGGCCGGCCGGCTGAAACGCCGCTTCCGCCTGGAAGACGCCGGCGCGTTGTCGGGCGTCGAACCGACGCCGTCGCTGGGGGAGCTGCCCGCCCTGGCGGTGGCGCCGGCCGAAAGCCCCACGCCCTGGGCGACGGCCCAGAACCAGCACTTGGCGTACCACCTGCGGTTCACCTTGTGGACCGCGCATTGGGACGTCCGCACGGCCGAGGAGCTGTGGGAGGAGATCGTCCGCGGGCTGTGGCGGTCCGAGCCGCCCGGCGGGCCGGAGTACTGGCGCTCCGGTGGGGCGGCGAACCTGGAGGTAGGCCCGTTCTCGCCGCGCACCGTTTTTCTGGCGGGGGGCGGCCGAGGCGGCGTCGGACCGGTGGCGACGCGCTGGGACTGGCTCGTCGTCGTGTCGCTGCGCTGGAATCCGCGACTGACGCCGTAGTGACACACACGCAGAAGGGAAGAGTGACGACGTGCCGTTGACAGCCGGTTGGCAGCGATATCTGTGTTTGGCCCGTGAGTCCGCCTGGGGCGAAGAACCGGCGGCGCCGCAGCGGCTGCACCTGCCGCTCACCGCGTACACCGTCCGCGCCCGACCTCGCGGCGTGCAGGCGGCCCTGTTCGTCGGCGAGCGACGCCGTCGGCACTTCCGCCTGGTCGACGCCGTTGTCGCCGGCGCGCTGGAGTGCCCGTTGTTCGGCGTCCACGCCGGCGGCAAGTCGCTGGCCCAACACTTGCTGGACTGGGGTCTTTCGGGGGCGGACGCTCTTACGGGCGATTCTTACCAAGCCGAGTTGTTTGAGAACGGCAACGACGACAAGGTCCACCGCGGCCTGCGGGCGGCGTCGTGGCGGTTGACGGGCGAAGCGGGCGGGCCGGTGACGCTGTCGATGGCATTGCAGGGACGGCTTGAAGCCGCCGGCGCCGCGCCGCCGCCGCCGACCGGTCAGCCGTACCCGGTCGAGTTTCTGTTTTCCGACGCAAGCTGCACGATCGGCGGCCAGCCGATCGAACTGCGCGGCTTCCGTCTGACGCTCGACAACAAACTGCAAGTGAATCGCGCGGCCGGCTACTGGCCGGCGCATCTCACCCACGGCGTCCGCGAGGTCGGTCTGACGCTGGCGGTGTATAAGACCGCCGCGACGTACGACGCGCTGCGGCGATCGGCGGCGTTGGCGACGACGGCCGTTCAGTTGACGCTGAAGGGCCGGCACCTGGGGACGGCGGCCGACGCCTTCACGCGGGTGGTGTTGACGCTGCCGGCGGCGCGGCTGGCCGACGCGACCGACGCGGAACGCCAACGG
>JBOFFD010000374.1:0-4604 GCA_051648425.1 Planctomycetia bacterium | reverse complement strand
CCGACGCTTCACTTTGTCGCTCCTGAAACAGCATCCAGGCAAGGAAAGTCTGGTCATGAAACGCAGAATGTGCGGCTGGAATGACAACGTCCTGTTACAAGTCCTTGGCGCGTCAAGCACTTAGTGTGCGCTGGCCTTGTGCTCGCGGGCCTTACGGCTACCGCAACATCCGTATTGACGGTCGCGGAATGGTCGAACTCGATCCCATTCCCGCTGAAAACGTTAAACGCATCTTCCATCTCTTCGCTTATGAAAACCACACGCTCGATACGCTGGTCGTGAAACTTGCAGAAGAGGGGCGGGAGTTTCGTAGCTCTGTGCCGAAGTTTCCGCGAAGCTCGGTCCACAACATCCTGAAGGATCGGGCGTACATCGGCGAAATCGAGTTTCGCGGCGAATGGTATCCCGGCAAGCACACGCCCCTTGTGGATCGCTCAACGTGGAACCGCGTTCAGGCCTTGCTCGGCGGACATGTCTACCAATCGCTGTCACTCACCTATGCGGGCGAGTTAATCCAATGCGGTCACTGCGGCCACCCGATCACGGGTGAGCGGATCACCAAGAAGACGAAAAACGGCGAGAGATACTACACTTACTATCGCTGCACCTACTACACGAAGCCTGGCCATCCTCGTATCCGCGTTCCGGAGCCTGCACTCGAAACGCAGGTCATGGCCATCTTCGACAAGATGAAGGTAGAAGACGAGAGCGTCCGTGACTGGTTCCGGCTGGTGCTGGCTTCACAGACGCGGGACGCACAGGCCGACTCACGCGCCCAGCAGAGTGAGCTACAGCGGCAGGAGTCGTTGATAGTCGGACAGCAGGATCGCTTGCTGAACATGCGGATTGCCGACGAGATCGACGAGGCGACGTTTGCCCGCAAGCACACCGAGATGCGTGACCGCTTGGCTTCGATTAAGCTGCAAATGGATGTGCTGGACCGCTCGCACGACGAAACGGCAGAGTTGGCAGCGAAGGTTTTTGAACTTTCGCAAACTCTTAGACAGCAATGGCTTACCGCCGATTACTCGGCGAAGCGTCGAATCCTCGAAATCGTGTTTTTGAACTGCCGTCTCGAAGACGTAAACCTAGTGCCCACAATGAGAAAGCCCTTCGACGTTCTCGCCGAAGGGCTTCTTTCTGAAAATAGTCGGGGCGACAGGATTTGAACCTGCGACCTTCTGGTCCCAAACCAGACGCGCTACCAGACTGCGCTACGCCCCGGCGTCGGCGGGCTTGCGGGCCGCCTTCGTCTCATCATTGTCGTGATCGTCCGGCGTCGCGGCAACCGGCGGCGGCGGAATCGTGGAAAGCCGTCGGGAACGACGGCCGGCGGCGCGGAAAGGTTCGCGGGTGTTCGCGGCGTCGGGTTCTTGCAGGCGGGACGCCTGCACCACAACGGATGGGGCGGGCCGGCCCTGCGGGGCGGGCGGCGCCCCGTGCGAACCCTGCGTGCGTCGAAGATTCTAGATGTGGGGGGTATTGGGTCGAATCGTGGATGGCGGGATGGGATGGACCGTAGCGGTTCGGCGGTCGTCCTTCGGCGGGACGCCGACCTTCACGGGAATGAAGGCCGCGTCGCAGACGCACGAGCTTCGATCGCCGGCGATTCCTTCTGCTGCCTTCTCTTCGACGCTTTCGCAGGGGTCGCACGGGACGCCGCCCCGCCGCGACCAAAGGTCGGGGGCCGGGCGCTGGTTCACGTTCCATCGCCGGTCGGCTTACGCCGCCGCGTCGATCTTCTGCACTTGGGCTTCGCTCAGGGCGACCAGCGAAATGCCCAGTTTGTTCGCCAGGGCGATGGTTTCGTCGGCGTCGACCAGAATCGTCCGGTCGGCTTCCACGGCGAGGACGGCGCCCCCCGCCTCGTGCAAGGTTTTCACGGTGTCGACGCCGATCGTCGGCACGTCGAACCGCATGTCTTGGTTCGGCTTCGCGACCTTCACCAACGTGAACCCGCCCGACCGGCAAAGCTGGCCCGCCCGGCGGATGAGCTGGTCGGTTCCTTCGACGGCTTCGACGCCGACGACCGCCATCTCCTTCACCGCCACGCTTTGGCCCACGTCGAGCCGGCCCATCTCACGGGCGATGCGCCAGCCGAGTTGGATGTCGCGAGACTCGGCGGCGGTCGGCTTGCGGCGCGAGAAGATTCCTTCCTTCACCAACAGTTCGGGGCAGATTTCGAGGGCCGACGCGAACCGCAGGCCGTCCTTGCCGAACTCGTCGATGACGTTGAGCAGGATGGAGTCGTCTTTGTTGTCGGTGCGTCGCCGGGAAAACCACATGCGGACCATCCGTAGATCGGGTTGAAGGCGGAAGACCCGCCACGGAGCGAACATCACCGCCGCCTTCTGCACCTTGCCGGCCATGACGACGCATTCGATGCGCTCGCGGCGGAAGGCGCGGATCATGCCCCCGAGCCGACCGATGCCGACCCAGACGAAGCGGTCGCACAGCGTTTTCAGCTTCGGGTCGGCGTTGTCCAATAGGCCGACGCAGACCACTTCCAGGCCGCGTTGCTTGGCGGCCTCGGCGAAGTAGATCGGGAACCGCCCGCTGCCGGCCAACAGGCCGACCCGGCCTTCAAAGCGCGGCGCGGCCGCCACCGTCATTTCGCTGGACGGGGTGCGGGGCACCAGGTCTTCGGGCGCAGCGCGTCGGAGGCCGAACATCAGCCGGCCGCCTTCCGTTGGTCGTCGGCGGCGTCGCCAGACGGCTTCGTCAGTTTGACGCCGTGCCGATCCATGCCCAAGTGGTGGAAGAGCTGCGCGATCTGTTTGCGCATCTCCGGCAGATGAAGCGTCGCCATGATCTGCCGTTTGGCTTCACGTTCCGGCCGAGCGGGCACGCCCAGGTACGTTTCGCCGGCGGGGATTTCCCCCATGACGGACGAGCTGGCCCCGATCTTGACGCCCGCGCCCAGGTGGGCGTGGTCGGCGACGCCCACTTTGCCGGCGATCACCACGTAGTCGCCGGTGGTGCAACTGCCGCCCATGGCGACGTGCGCCACGATGACGTTGTGACGACCGATCTGACAGTTGTGCGCGATCTGAACCTGGTTGTCGATCTTAGTGCCGTCGCCGATGCGCGTCGTGCCGAAGGTGGCGCGGTCGATGGTGGTTCCGGAGCCGATTTCGACGTCGTCGCCGACGGAAACCCGGCCGATTTGCGGGATTTTCACATGCTTTCCGCCGGCGAAGCGGTAGCCGAAACCGTCGCCGCCGACGACCGCCGCCGAATGGACGACGGTGCGGGCGCCGATGCTGGTGGACGGGTAGAGGACGACGTGCGGATGCAGTTCCGCGCCGTCGCCGACGGTGCTGCCGGCGCGTAAGACCACGTGTGAATGTAAGACGACGTCGCGCCCGACGACGCAGTTTTGTTCGATGACCACGTACGGGCCGATGGCGGCGCCGGCGCCGACGGCCGCCGTTGGGTGGACGACGGCGGTGGGGTGAACGCCGGGGTCGGCCGCGGGGGTCGGCGGCAGGAAGGCGGCGGCGATGGTCAGCATGGCGGCCAGCGGATCGGCGACGACGATGCAGGGGCGGTCGGTCGGGCGGACCAGGTCGGGCGGCAGCAGGAAGGCGGTCGCGGGGCTGCCGTCGATCAGTTTGCGGTAGCGGGCGTTGGCGACGAAGGTGATCGAGCCGGGGGCGGCCTCTTCCAGCGGAAGGGCGGCCGACACGGAAATCGCGCCGTCGCCGTGGAGGGCGCCGTCGATCATTCGTGCCAGTTCGGCCAACGTAAAGCTGGAGGGCAAGTGCCTTCCTCCCGTCTCGGTGTCGTCCAACATGGTGCTGCGGGCCGGGCGTATTGGAAGGCGAGGGTTCATCGCCTTCCCATCAACCCGACGAAAAGTAAACCAGCCCGCCGAACGACGCAACACGGATTTGCCGGCGAGATTTCTAGATTCACAAGACTTCTCCGGCGTGGCGGCCGCCGGCCGGCTGGGGTTGCAGCAAGCGGTGACTTGCGGTAGTTCGTCTGCTGGAGGAATCGCATCGTGACGTAGCAGGGAAGGGAATCCGCTTGGCTCCGCCGCCCGACGAATCGTCGACTGCCGCCAAGCGCCGTTCTTCGGTTCGTCGCGTCGCGTCCCCCACCGTTCGGCCGGCGTTTCGCCGTCCGCCGTCTTCCGTCGGCTCGCCGCTTCTCGGCTATTTTTTCGGCATGACGGCCCTCGTCGCCGGAGCGGTCGGTCTGCTCTCCGCGACGTTTCCTACCTCCTGGACCTGCGCCCTGGCGCCGGTCGAGTTCGTCGCGACGGATCGTCTGCCGAGTCTTGCATCGCTGCTACCCTCGGCCATTCCCTCCATTGAGCCGCCTCGGTCGACCGCGTCCGCCGCGCCTCGGCCGCCGACGGTTCCCTCGTCCGGGTCCGTAGGCAATCGCAACGGGTATGTTCGGCTGGCCGCCGCCGGTTCCGACGACGCGCGACCTGGCGCCGTTTCCAAGCTCGAACCGGTCGACTACCTCCCACCCCTTCGCCCGACGACGCCGCGCGGATCGACGGCGGCGGCCGTGGTGCTGAGCGTGGAACCGCTCGTCCTGCAAGTCGCCGGTCCGTCGCTGCCGGTGATGGTCGAACCGCCGCCGCCGGA
>JBOFFD010000373.1:0-4124 GCA_051648425.1 Planctomycetia bacterium | reverse complement strand
TCAGTTTCAGCGCCCACTGAAACGCTTCGCGCGGCGTCGGCGCCCATTCAAGAATCTTCTTACCCCAGTACATCCGCATGTAGTTGTGCATATAGCCGGTGAGCGTCATTTCCCGTTGGGCGGCGTTCCAGTACACGTCATGCGTCTTCGCCTCGTCCAAGTCGGCGTACGAGTACGACGGATCACGCGGGTCGGCGGCGTGCTCCTCCAACGATTTCCGCGACCATTCCGGCAGCCCGTCGTACTCGTCGTAGCGGTCGTTGTAATAGACGAAATTCATCGACAATTCGCGGCGGACGATCAGTTCCTCGAGAAACGATTCCTTCGCGGCGGCCGGGCCGACCGCCTTCCGGGCCGCCAGCGCCGCGGTGATCGGCGAGAGTTGGCCGAAATGAAGGTACGGGCTGAGCTGCGACGTGGCGGCGCGGGCGGGTTGATTGCGGCCGTCGGCGTAGCCGGCGAACTTGACCTCTAAGAACGTCTTAAGATGCGCCGCCGCGACCGTTTCGCCGCCGACGAGGCCGTCGACCCGTTTCACCGACCGATCGATGGACATCGCGGCCAAGACGCCGTCGACGTCGGCCGGGTTCAGTCCCCCGAATTTCATTCCCGTCGAGTCGTGTTTCAGCCGAACGGTCTCAACTGGTTTAAGAAACGCCGGGGTCAACTTCTGAATTTTCGGGCGCAGCGTGCGGGCGGCGAATTCCTCCTTCGGCGACGCCGTTTCCACGGGTACGACGACGTCGCTTTCAATCTGAACGACCGGGCAGGGGGAACGCTCGGCCAGGAACTCCCGCCAGCGCCGCTGGATGCGCAGATAGCCGCGGTCGACGACGGTAAGCGCGGCTCGCCGAGCGAAACGAAGGGCGGCGGTCTCCGGCGATTCGTGTTGAAGCGTCAGCAGGACGCCACGGCGGCGGAGGGCGCGATGGACGTCGGCCAAGCCTTCGAGCAGGAACGCGAAATGGCGTTCGTTGGCTTCAGGGTAAGCGTCCGTGAGACCGAAAAGGACGACAAGCGGCAGATCAAGAGCGTTGGCCGTTAGGGCGGCGTACTCCAGGGCGTGATTGTCGACGGACCGAACCGCCTGCTGCATCCAATAAAGGACGTAGTCGCCGGCCTTCGGTTCGCCCGGTTTCAGAAAGCGGACTCGTTCGGGTTCTACCATTCCTTGGGAGGTTTGGCCGACGACTTGCCGGGGGCGGGGGCGGGTTTGGCCGGGTCGGATTTCGTCGGCTTCGGCGCGGCCGCCTGGATGGTGATGGATGGAGCGGCGTCCGAACCATCAGCGAAAATCATCGACGGCTTCTTCGCCTCGCCGAACGTACAGCCGATCACCTTCACCGATTTGGCGGCGCATTCCTTCGTTTCAAAATAGAGATGGTGCGAGCAGGCATCGAAAACGCATTCCTCGATCGTCACGTCTTCGACCGATTGGCGAAACACCAGCGCGACGTTGAACTTGCCTTTGAAATGACATCGGCGGAAAGTGATGTTCTTCGACTTTCCCGTGCTGTTCCGCGCCATTCCTTTTTCGTCGAAGTCGGTGGCGGGGTGACGAAAATCCACCAAGTTGGAGTTCGCGTCCCAATTCTCGAAGACCACGTCTTCAAAGACTAGGGGCTTGGCTCCGGTGTAGTTTCCGGCAATGACGATCGACTGTTGTCCCTGTCCGAGCATCCTGACCTTTTGGAAGTTGACGCCGTTGTTGCCGGGGCCGAAAGCGCTGACGAGCGGCATGGCAGTGTCGGCGGACTTTAAGATCAAGTTGCCGACGGAGAAATTGACGGCGTTGTCGAGGGAGAACAGAGGCGCTTCCCGCGTCAACACGAGCGTGACTTCCGGACTTTCGCCCAGGAGCGAAACACCCCGCTTGAAGTCCGCCGCCACCTTGATCGTTCCCGTATAGAAATCGTTGCTTTCGCGTCCGGCGGGGTCGAGGACGATCGTCTGTCCATCCTGCACTTCCTGCAGCGCTTCTTCGATCAGCGAGTACCGAGCGGTCTTGGTTTGCCCGACGACGAGGCGGTTGGCCTCGGCCGCGGCTTTATCGGCGGCGATCTTGGCCGGATCGTCGGAGATTTTGGCGGCGACGGCGGACGGCGACCGCTTTTCGCTCTTATTGTTGATGAAGAGGAAGAAGGCTGCGGCCCCGAGCGCCGCGGCGACGACGACGGCCGCCACGGCGATCATCGTTCGATTGCCGGCCGCCGCCGCGACGGGAAACGGCATGACCGCCGACGGCGCCGGCTGCACGGTGGTCGGGTTGTTGCCGCTGGAGGGGGTCGTCGGGTCGGAAATCGCGTTCAGGTAGTCGGAGTTGTCGTCCAAGTGGGAGGTCGACGGGTCGACGACGGCGACCATCGGTTGGTTCGACGATTCGACGGCGGACGCCGGGCTTGCTTGGACCGAGTGAGATGTATTTTTCGGGGGCGAGCTTTGTTTGACTCGACCCGAACCCGAACCGGGACGACCGGCGGGAGAGCCGGACGGACTGGTGAACGGAGCGGCGTCCAAGGGGGCGTTGGCGGGGACGGCGGAGCCGCCGCCGTCGGCCGGCGCCGCTTCCAAGAAGGGATTGCTCATCGAGAACGTCGACGAACCGGCGGGAACGGGCGCCTCGGTGGCGTGCGTGGAGGAACCCGGACCTTTGCCAGGCCCGGAGCCGGGACCACCCTGCGCCGCGGGGTTGGTGTTCGCGGCGGCGGGACGCTGCATGGTCGCGCCGGAGGCCGCCGGTCGATTGGCGGCGGGCGGCGGCGTTTTCGGGGTCGCCGGTGCGACGGGGCGCGGCGTTCCCGGGCCGGGGGTGAGGAACGGATCGAACGGCTGCTCCGGGGCCGGTGCCAGCGAAGTCGCCGGGACGCCAAGCTTGGCGGCGCGATTTCCGGGCGACGGGGTTTTCGGCGCGCCGCGGAGGGCGGCGGCCGAACGCTGCGCCTGCGACGAACCAACGCCCGTTCCGCGCGGCGCGGTCGAGGTCTGCTCGCCGAGGTCGAACGGATCGTCGACTGCTTCGGCGTACGGTTCCAGCGCGTGGTACAGCTCGGCGGGGGTTTGGTAGCGGTCGTCGGCCCGTTTCGCCAGCATCTTCTCGATGATGGCGACGACTTCGTCCGGCACCTCCGGATTGAGTTCCTTGACCGACCGCGGATTCTTGTTCTGGTGCCACAACAGCTTCTGGGCGATGGTGCCTTCGGGGAACGGCGGGCTGCCGGTCAGCATGTAGTAGAAGGTGCCGCCGAGGCTGTAGATGTCGGCGCGGATGTCGACGTTGTGGCTGTCGAGCGCCTGTTCGGGCGAGAGGTAGTCGGCGGTGCCCAGAACGTTTTCGTTGTAGGCCATGGTGATGGGGTCGAGGTCTTTTTCCTCGAAGAAGACGGCCAGCCCCATGTCGAGGATCTTCAAGACGCCGATGCGGTCGATGAGCAGGTTGCCGGGCTTGATGTCGCGGTGGACGAGGCCCGAATGGTGGGCGTGTTCCAAGCCGTCGGCGGCCTGCTTCATGTAGTAGCAAGCCTGCTTCCAGGGTACGACGCCGCGGTCTTTGACGTATTCCTGGATGCTGGCGCCGTCGATGTGCTCCATCACCATGTAATGGAGGTCGCCCTCCTGGTCGACGTCGTACGCCTGGACGATGTTGGGATGGTTGAGGACGGCGACGGCGCGGGCTTCGCGTTGGAAGCGGGCCAAGGCGGAAGGGTCGTTCCCCTTGGCTTTCGGCAGGATTTTGAGCGCGACCTGTCGCCGCATGATCATATGTTCGGCGAGATAGACGCGGCCCATGCCGCCCGATCCGAGGAGGCTCAGGATGCGGTAGCGCCCGACCAGGAAGCCCTTGTGACGGCCCGCCATCAACTGTTCCTGGTGGAACGCGGTGATGAGACCGATTCGGACCAGGGCGGCGGTCAAGCTGGCCGGGTCCGAAGGCAGCAGGCCGTCGCCTTCGGCGCGGACGGCGTCGAGCGCCTTCTGGATTTGCGGCGAGGCGGCCAAACCGCTCTTCTCGAGCAATTGCAGCAGTTCGCCGTTGTCTCTGGGTGCTGGCATCGAAAACTCACCTGCTGGGCGACGAAATCCTTCGGATCGCAAAGCCGGCGTCGGTCTCCCGACGAGAGAAGACC
>JBOFFD010000372.1:0-2107 GCA_051648425.1 Planctomycetia bacterium | reverse complement strand
GCTCGACCGCTGCGGCCGGCCGACCGCCGTCTGGGTGGGGGAGAACAAGGCCGTGCGCGACGCCGCCGAAAAGCACCTCGCCGAGCACTGGACCACCGCCGCGCCGGCCGAAAAGCCCGACCTGGTGGTGGCGGCCGTCTGCCCCTCGCAAGGGGTGACCGACTGGACGGCGATGGGCCGGGTGCTCGAGAACGCCGCCCAGATCGCCGCCTCCGACGCGAAGATCGTCCTGTCGGCGGCCGTCGACGACGAACTCGGCCGCTCGCGCGGCAAATCGGGCCGCTGGCTCGTCGACCAGGACAACCCGCACAACGTCATCGCCCGCCTGCGCCCCCCCGAAGGCATGGCCGCGCTGGATAGCGTGGCGACGAACCAGATCGCCTGGACGCTGGCCCGGCACGAAGTGTATCTGCACTCGCGGGCGCCCGACGAATTCGTCGAATCCCTCGGCATGGAACCCGCCGCCGCCTGCTACGTCTTCAAAGACGCCGACCAAGCCCGCGTCGCCTCCGGCTAAGAGATGAATGAACGCGGTTGCGCCACAAGTGGTCGGCGACGACGCCTTGTTAGCCGCCGCTTTCCTCTGCGGCGCGTCCTCGTCCTTCGATTGTCGATGTGCGAAAAACAACGGACGCGCCGCTGAGGAAAGCGGCGGCTGACGAAGACGCCCTGACTTCGACCGCTGATTCGCCTTCCCCAATGGCACATCCGACGAACGCCGCGTCAATCGCTTGAATTCGCCGAGCACGTTCATTAGCTTGTCTGCGTCGTCTCGCGTCCCAGGAGGGCTCGCCCATGCCCCTGCGTCTTCACGCTGCCCGCGAATCCGCCGCTCCGGCCTCGCCGCCGAAGGCCCGCCTGCTCGATCAGGTGCGGGCGGCCTGCCGCGTGCGTCATCTGTCTCTTCGCACCGAAGACGCCTACCACGACTGGGTCAAGCGGTTCGTCCTTTTCCACGGCAAGCGGCATCCGCTGGAAATGGGATCGACGGAGATCAACGCGTTCCTGACGCATCTCGCCGTCGACCGGGGCGTCGCCGCTTCGACGCAGAATCAAGCGTTCGCGGCCTTGATGTTCCTGTATCAGCAGGTGCTGGAAACCGACCCGGGACGACTCGTCGGCGTCGTTCGCGCGAATCGGCCGAAGCGCCTTCCCGTCGTCCTCACGCGCGACGAAATCGACCGGGTGTTCCGGCAGCTCGACGGCGCGCCGCTGTTGATCGCCCGCCTGCTGTATGGAACGGGAATGCGGTTGATCGAAGGACTGCGGCTGCGCGTCAAGGACGTGGACTTCGAGCGGAAGGAAATAACCGTCCGCGAAGGGAAAGGGAACAAAGACCGCCGCACCATGCTGCCGACGTCGCTCGCGCCGGACCTGCGGCGGCAACTGGAAACGGTGCGCGCCCGGCACTGCAAGGACTTGGAAAAAGGTTTCGGCGCCGTGCAACTGCCGACGGCGCTGGCGGAGAAGTATCCGACGGCCGCGACGGAATGGAAATGGCAGTTCGTCTTCCCGTCGTCGGTCTTGTCGATCGACCCACGGACGGGCGCAAAACGACGGCACCACGCGCACGAAGGAGCGGTGGGCCGGGAGATTTCGGGCGCGTCCCGGCGCGCCAGCCTCGAAAAGCACGCCACCGCCCACAGTTTTCGGCACTCGTTCGCCACGCACCTGTTGGAAGCGGGCTACGACATCCGGACGGTGCAGGAGTTGTTGGGCCACGAAGACGTGAGTACGACGATGATCTACACGCATGTACTGAACAAAGGAGGCCGCGGGGTGAAAAGCCCGCTGGACGAGTGACGCCGCGCGACGCCCGTTCGAGCGTTGATGCGCGCCGCCACGACCCGGCTTTTCCCCCGCAAGTGCTTTAGGAACCAACGTTTCGACGGGACGGTCTCGTCGGGAAATAGGAAAGTGTTATTGTGCGCAGGCGCGCACTATTAACAAGTTCGGCGGCGGACTCGGGAGCATTCCCATTTACGGAGGCGATCATGGACAGGCGATCGTTCGTTGCGGCTTCGGCGGCTGTGCTAACCGGCGCAGCTTCTCGGGATTCGGCCGCCGAGCCGGCGAAAGGTGACTCCGTCAGGGTCGTGGTCGAGGG
>JBOFFD010000371.1:0-2937 GCA_051648425.1 Planctomycetia bacterium | reverse complement strand
TTACGACTTCCAAGTCGTCAACGAATCGGTCGAACAAGCGTTTCGGACTTTTGAAACCCTATTGATCGGTGTCGAACACCAACGAGGACTTGCGAATGCTCGACGAACTGCGTGAAGACGCCCTGGTCGCCCGGGTCGGCGGCCGTTACAAGCTGACGACGCTGATCCAGAAACGGATCATCGGTCTCAATAACGGCGCCCGACCGCTGGTCAACATGCGCACCGACGACAAACTCGCCGTCGTCCTCGAAGAAATCAAGCAGGGTAAGATCTTCCTCGACAACACCGGCGTACTGAACATGCTCGACGATCATCTGCTCGACTCCGGCGAAATCGACGAAGAAGATCTGAGCTGACGCTCGCTTCCGACTGAAAAACATCTCACCGAGGGGACTCTCATGGCCGAACCGCCGCCGACCGCGGAGTCCCCCTCCCCCCCCCGCCGATCCTCGGGCATACCGTTGCACACCCGCATCTTAATCGGCCTCGTCGTCGGCGGCGCGCTCGGCCTCGTCGCCAACGGCGTTTCCGCCAACGCCGGCGAATCCGGCAAGGCGTGGTTCGATTTCGCCGCCCAGGTCGCCGACCCCGTCGGCCGCATCTTCCTACGCCTCGTCCTCATGGCGGTCGTGCCGCTCGTCTTCACCGCTCTGGTCTTAGGCGTCTATGAGATTGGCGACGTCCGTCGGCTGGGGCGCCTCGGTCTTCGCACCCTCGGCGTCGTGCTGCTCCTCTCCACCATCGCCGTCGTACTCGGCGTCGGCCTCGTCAACATCCTCCAGCCGGGTAAGACGCTTTCCCCGGAGAAACGCGACGCGCTGAAGGCGGAATACGCGGACAAGAGTAAAGATCTCGGCGCGAAGGCGGCGCAGGCGAAATCGCTGAAGGATCTGCTGCTCGACATCGTCCCCGAAAACCCGTTGCAAGAAATGGTCGGCGCCGTCGACGGTTCGTCGAAAGGCAACGGCATGCTCGCCGTCATGGCCTTTTCGCTTATCTTCGGCGTCGCGCTCACGTCCGTCGGGTCGGCCGGCGACGCGCTCGTCGAAACGCTGCGCGGCGTCTTCGCCGTCACCATGGCGATCATTCAGTTCGCCATGTTCCTGGCCCCGTTCTGCGTCGGCTGCCTCTTCTTCTCACTGACCGCCCGCATGGGATTCGACGTCATTCAGACGCTCGCTTGGTTCGTGGGCACGGTGCTGCTCGGCCTGACGCTGCACATGGTGGTGGTCTACTCGGCGGCGGTCTATTTCATCGGCGGCCGCAGCCCGCTCGGCTTCTTCCGCGACGTCCGCGAAGCGATGTTGACGGCCTTCGGCACCGCGTCGTCGAACGCCACGCTGCCGGTGGCGCTGCGGGTGGCCGAGCAGGATCTGAAACTACCGCCGTCGATCTCGACCTTCGTCCTCACCGTCGGCGCCACGGGGAATCAGAACGGCACCGCGCTGTATGAAGGCGTCGTCGTCTTATTCTTGGCGCAGGTCTTCGGCGTCGAACTGACGCTGTTCCAGCAGGTGACGGTCGTCTTGATGTCGATTCTGGCCGGAGTAGGGACGGCCGGCGTCCCCGGCGGCTCGCTGCCGCTCATCGTCATCGTGCTGAAATCGGTCGGAGTGCCGGGCGAAGGGATCGGCCTGATCTTAGGCGTCGACCGTCTGCTCGACATGTGCCGCACCGTTCTTAACGTGACCGGCGACTTGGTGGTGGCGACCTGCGTCGCCCGCGGCGAAAAAACCGACGACGCCTGACCACCAACTCCAAACTGCGCGAATCGTCGGGCGGACTTCCCGTTCCGCCCGAAAATTCCTACTCCGCCAACAATTCCTCAACGGCGGCTCTCAAAAACGCTTCGAGTTCCGGGTCGCGCTCGGCGTCTTGCGTATACCGATGGCGCCAAGTGTGATAGTAGCGATAATAGTGGAAGTTGTAGAACCCTAAGACGCCGGCGGTCCAACCGAAAATCTCGTTCAGCATCGGCGACGCGAACGCCGTGTGGTGGACGCCGAAGCGCGTCAGACCGAGCAAATCGGACCGCTTGCTGAGCGACCGCACGACCGCGACGTCCAACACTCCCCGCCCGGCCAGTTCCGCCGTCCCCATGTCGGGGGCGTCGCCGATCGGTCGAACCGAGGAGACCGGCGGCCAGCGACCGGCCGATCGCCGCCTATAAAGATGAAACTGGGTTCGCCCACTGAAGTACTGAATCGGTGCAGCCTGGAACCGACGTCGCTTTGGAGGTCTTGATGCCGTCTTACCGTCGAATGTTTCGCATCGAACTGCTGATGATCTGTCTCGTTCCCCTGTGTTCGTCCATGGAGCTTTTCGCGCAGTCGGCCGCGCCGTTCCCGGTGGAACTGGTCGCCTTCGAGCGGGAGCCTCTCGAACCGGTTTTCATGGCGGGCGAATCCGGCGCCTGGGACGCCCGGCTGCGGGAACGCGGCTGGATTCTGAAGGAAAAAGACGGCTGGAAGATGTGGTACACCGGCTACAAGGGCGCCCGCGAAGACGAAAAAAAACTCGGGCTGGCGACGTCGGCCGACGGCGTGACCTGGACGCGGCACCCCGCGAACCCCATCGTTTCCGACCGCTGGGTCGAAGACGTCATGGTCTGGCCGCACGACGGCGTCTACTTCATGGCCGCCGAAGGGACGAACGATCAGGCGCATCTCATGACGTCGACCGACGGCGTCCATTGGAAGCCCGAAGGGACGTTCGACGTGCGCCGCGTCGACGGCGCGCCGATCACCCCCGGGCCGTTCGGCACGCCGACGCTGTGGGTGGAAGACGGCGTCTGGAATCTCTTCTACGAGCGCGGCGACCTGGGAATCTGGCGGGCGACTTCAACCGACCGCAAAGTCTGGACGAACGTCTCCGACGAACCGGTGATCGGCCTGGGACCGAAACAGTACGACGCCGCCGCGGTCGCGCTGAATCAGA
>JBOFFD010000370.1:0-7773 GCA_051648425.1 Planctomycetia bacterium | reverse complement strand
TCATTTCTTCCGTCATGCTGGGCAATTGCGTGTAGTTGAACTCGGCCTTTTCGATTTCTTCGGCCAACTCGTCGAAGGTCATGATCTCGATGTCGATGCCGACCAGCTTCGACGCCAGCCGGACGTTCTGCCCCCGCTTCCCGATGGCGAGCGACAGTTGGTCTTCGCGGACGAGGACGATCGCGCGGCCGATGCGCGTGTAGATTTGAACTTCCTCGATCTGCGCCGGCGCCAGGGCGTAGGGGATCATGATCTGCATCGAGTCGTTGAAGCGGATGATGTCGATCCGCTCGCCGTTGAGTTCCTCGACGACGTTCTTGATTCGGCTGCCGCGGACGCCGACGCACGCGCCGACGCAGTCGACCTTCGAGTCGATGGAGGTGACGGCGACCTTCGAGCGGAAGCCGGCTTCGCGGGCGATGGCGCGGATTTCGATGATCCGCTCGGCGATTTCCGGGATTTCCTGCTCGAACAGCCGTCGGACGAAGTCGGGATGATTGCGCGACAGCACCAGCTTCACGCGCTGGCCGCTCTTGCGGACGTCGAGCAGCACGGCCCGCACCCGTTCGCCGGGACGGAACGACTCACCGGGCATCTGCTCGCTGCGCGGCAGGATCGATTCGGTCTTGCCGTTGAGGCTGACGGTGACCACGCCGCCGTCTTGGCGCTGGGCGACGCCGTTGACGATGGTGCCCTTCTCGCCGATGAACTCGTCGTAGAGGGTGTCGCGTTCGGCTTC
Organism: Planctomycetia bacterium; assembly: GCA_051648425.1. Classification (GTDB taxonomy): domain Bacteria; phylum Planctomycetota; class Planctomycetia; order Kolteriales; family Kolteriaceae; genus JBOFFD01. Next base: position 7,034 of record JBOFFD010000370.1, on the reverse strand, counting down.
GCGGATTTTCTGAATCATGATCTGCTTGGCCGACTGGGCGGCGATGCGGCCGAGCGTGTCGGGGTCGATGACGACCCCGAGGTTGGTGGCTGACGCAATGCCGGTCTTGCGGTCGATGCGGACTTCGATTCCTTCTTCGACTTCGTAATGGCGGCGCGCGGCGGTGAGGATCGCCGATTCGATGGCGTCGAAGACGACTTCGGAGGCGATGCCTTTATCGCGGTGGATCGTGTCCACCAAACGCAGAAGTTCACCGTTGTTCATGGAATAGTCCTGCAGCCTCTCGCGGCGCGCCTCGGATCGTCGCGGCGGCCGACGGCCGCAGCGCCGTCGATGGCCTCGACGGTCGTCTGCAACGCCGTCGAAGAAATGCTTCGAGGGCTGTCGACGCTCGAGGCGACGCCGAGCGTCCCCCCCCCACATCCCGGGGGTCGCGCGTCCATTGGAGCGACCGGACCATGGTCCGCCGCTCCAGCCTCGGGGTGGCGGGGACGCCCGCTGAACGTCGATCTGATAAGATCGGCGTCCGTCGTTTCGTCCCACCACCATCGAGTATAGGAAAAACGCCCCGCCGAAGGGAAGGGCCGACTTTCCCGCCGCGACAAGCGGCCCGAAGCACGGCCGGCGGCGCTGCCGCAGGCGACACCGTAAACCCCGTCCGACGCAGCGTCGACGACCGATCGGCGTTCCCTGGAATCGGAGCCCGTGCTAGAATGAGGGCGTCGCGATCGGCGTCCGGTTCCGCCGGCCGAAACGGATTCCCGTTCCGTCGGCCGCGACGGAACGACCGGACCGGTCGTATCAAGGATTCTCGACGGATCGTCCCACGGAGCCGACGGCCATGCCGCTGCACACCGACCAGCAAGTTTACCGTTCGGTCGTCGCGCCGTTCAAGAACTTCACCCCTTACCGGATGTGGAAGTTCAACCGCTACCGGTCGCAAGTGGCCGACGTCATCGCCGCCTCGGAAAAGTTGAAGGACAAAACCGACGCCGAGCTGCGGGAACTGGCGGCGTCGTACCGGGTGCAAGCGGTGGAAGGGCGTTCGCTCGAATCGCTGCTGGTGCCGGCGTTCGCCCTGGTGCGGGAAACCGGTCGGCGGGTGTTGCACATGGCGCACTACCCGGTGCAGATTCTGGCCGGCATCGCCTTGCACCGCGGGCACATGGTGGAAGTGGCCACCGGCGAGGGGAAGACCCTCATCGGCACGCTGCCCGCCTTTCTGAACGCGCTCTCCGACCGCGGCGTCCACGTCGTCACGGTGAACGATTACCTCGCCAAACGCGACGCCGAGGAAATGGGCCAGGTCCATCGGTTCCTCGGTCTGACGGTGGGGGTCATCACCAACGACAGCAAGCCCGAGGAACGCCGCCACGCCTACCGCTGTTCCATCACCTACGCCACCAACAAGGAACTGGGTTTCGACTACCTGCGCGACGAGCTGCACGGCAAGCACGAACGCTGGTTCGACTTCGGCAAATCGATGGACAGTTTGAAGGTGCAGCGGGTGCAACGGCCGGACTTCAACTTCGCGATCGTCGACGAAGCCGACAGCATTCTGATCGACGAAGCGCGGACGCCGCTCATCATCGCCAACGCGCCGGACGTCGACGAGGAAGCCGCCTTCGAGTTCCGCGAGGCGAATAAGATTCCGCCGCAGCTATCGGAGAATGTGCATTTCACCTACGAACGCAAGGAAAAGAAGATCGAGTGGCTGAAGGAGGGTGAAAAGCGAGTCACGCAACTGCTCGGCGGCTCGCGCACGCCCGGCGGCCACCGCGTCGACTGGCACGAATCCTGCCTCCGCGCCCTCAAAGCCCATCTTACCTTCCACCGCGACGTCGACTACGTCGTCGACGAAGGCGAAGTGGTCATCGTCGACGAATTCACCGGCCGTAAGATGCCCGGCCGGCAGTGGGAGGACGGCCTGCACCAAGCGGTCGCCGCGAAAGAGAACCTAAAGCTGAAGGGTCAAACCGAAACCCTGGCGCGGACGACGTATCAGATTTTCTTCAATCGGTATAAGAAGCTGGCGGGCATGTCGGGGACGTGCCTCACCGAAGCGCGCGAGATCGCCGAAGTGTACAGCATGGCGATGCTGAAAATCCCCACCAACAAGCCGTGCCTCCGCACGCAGCAGCCCGACCGCATCTACGGCACGGAAGACGCGAAGTGGGACGCGGTCGTCTGCGAAGTGGCGGAGATGGTCGCGAAGAACCGGGCGGTGCTGGTCGGCACGCGGTCGATCGAAAAGAGCGAAGTGCTGAGCGAGAAGTTGGCGGCGGCGGGAATCGAACACGTCGTGCTGAACGCCCGCTACGAAGCGGAAGAGGCGGCCATCGTCGGCAAGGCGGGCATGCCGCGGCGGGTGACGGTGGCGACGAACATGGCCGGCCGCGGCACCGACATCAAGCTGCACCCCGAGGTGTCGGCGTCCGGCGGCCTGCATGTCATCGGCACCGAACGGCACGAAGCCCGGCGGGTCGACAACCAACTCGTCGGCCGCGCCGGCCGGCAGGGCGACGACGGCTCCGCCCAGTTCATCACGTCGGTCGAAGACCCGCTGGTGAAGCGCTATCGACCGCGCGTCGCGGCGAACCTCGTCCGCCGTTTCGGCCAAAGCACCGTTCCAGTCCCCGGTTCGGGCGTCCGCGCCTACTTCCGCCGCATGCAACTGTCGATCGAACGCCAGCACCGCAAAACGCGCTACCAACTCATCAAATACGACCGCGAACGCGCGAAATACAACCGCCAACTCGGCGTCGAATAACCGCCGGTCAACGCATTTCGTCAGCCGATGCTTACCGCGGCGGCGCGTCAAGAACCCCCGTTGGACGACGCACCCATCTGGTTCGGCGTCCGGACGACCCTATGCGGGCGGCGACCGACTACCCGTAGATCACGACCGCGATGACGACCGGAACGGCCAGCGCGCCCAACGCAGCCACGGCTGCAACCCCCACTCGACCCCGCGTCCAGACGACCGGGGTGCCGGTTAAGGCCCGCCGCCAGAGTAGGGCGGCGATGACCACGAGGCAGAGCAGTGGGATGTAGGCTTCCATAGCGGACCTCCAGGTTGAACGCGGGCACCGGACGATCGCAACCAACCGGTTGTTCGTCAATGGGGGCTGAACATTGGCAGCCCTCCGCCGCCGAACGATCAAGCTCAGCAGCGCCTGGTTCGGCGTGCCTTGCTACGGCTGCTTTAACCTACGCTTCCCGCATCGCCGAGTACGACATCCCCGACCGGCCGACGGGGCTTGAGTTCGTCCACCGCCGGCGCGTGGCCGAACCGCACGACGAGTTGCGGGAATCCTCGGATCCCGAGGGCCTCCCGAAGCCGTGGCCGCAACTCCGCGACCTCGCACGGCTGGTTGAGGAAGCCGGCCTGGACATCGGCCAGGCCGGCCCGAAGGGCCGCCTTCTCCAGGAGCCGCCCGGTCTCCAGCCACGCCCTCGGCTCGTCACCGTCGCTCCAGAGCACAGCGAGGATCGGCGCATCCCGCGCGAGCCTCTCGTCGGCGCCGGCGACGAACCGGCCGAGATCAAGGTTCCGGATGACCGCCCGCATGACTGGCCCGACAAGTCGCGGCGTGGTCAGCCCGTCGCCCGCGCTCCGAGGACGCATCCAGTGCGCCAACTCGCTCCGCCAGTCCGAGTTGTCGAACTGCGCCTTATCCCCGTCCGCGACGAGCCGGGCAATGTCCTCACGCCGGGTGGCCGTCTCGGCGAGGGCGACGTGGCAGTCCTCGTGCCGGTCGGCGAGGGCGACGAGTTCCGCGCCGAGGTCGGCGGGGAGCGGGCGCTCCTCGAACGCCTCCCGCGTTGACCGCCGAGTCGGGATCACGTCGGCGAGCTCGGCGAGTGCGGCATCGGGTTCCCCCCCGAACGACACCGTTGCGAGATGGCTTGGGTTGCTCGGATCGGGCAACCGGGTCGTCTCGGTTCCGACGCCAGCCCGCGCGGCCGCAACCTCAAGGTTGAAAAGGGCCGCACCGCAACTGATATGAAGCTCGCGGTCATGAGGGCCGTTGACGGGCAGGGCACGCGAGCGGTCGGCGTGAATCTCGACGGCGCCCTTATGGATTCGGAAGAGCCAGGGCTGTGTGTTGTGGGAGGACGGCGCGCGGACGGCCTGCTCGATGAGCGCCAGGGTCATGTCGTTCATAAGGCTCCTGCCGATCAGGGCCGAGAGTGGAGTCCGGTGAGCAGCCTGCTGGTTCAGTGCCTTCCCAGCCGAACGACCTAGCTCAGCGGCGGCGGGGCACGCTGAGCCATGAACGCCCAGAAACCTATCGTGCCCCGCCGTCTGCTGCAGCGGCTAGTTTGAGGAACCCCTGTTGCAGCATCATACGCCGATTCGCTCAATTTATCAGATCGGCACTTACGGCAAATCACTGTTCTCCGAAATCGTCCGCCCTCCCGTTCGTGGAGGGCAGATGGAGGGCAATCGAGAGGTTGCGTTGGAGTTACGTCGCTGGGAACGGACGCACCCTTCGGCGAAACTTCGGGCGTCCTTTCGGAGTTTTCGTCATGGCTTGAACAGCACCTCACAGTCTCCGACAAAAGTCTCACCACCGCTGAGACAAATGCACCCCGACGCCGCCAGCGTTTTCAAGGACAGCTACGTCATCGAGTTCCTCGACCTCCCGCCGGGGCATTCCGAGGCCGATCTGCAACGCGGGCTGGTCGAACAACTCCAGAGATTTCTGATCGAGCTGCGCCGCGACTTCTGCTACGTCGGCAGCCAGTACCCGCTTCAGTAAAGCCAAGAAGCGAAAGCCCGCGAAGTAGCCCAATCATCGGAATCGAGGCTCCTTGATAGTTGGTCTTCGTACCTCCCTGAGGCGGTCGCAACTTGATTTAGGGGTTCGTGAAGCGGGGGCCGTCGACCGGGGCGCCACCGTCCGACTGCTTTTCAACGCAAAGTCGTAACGATGAACAACCCTGGCCGCCCTCCCACTCGCCCGCAACTAATTTTTGGAAAAACCATCCCGGCCACGATATTCGCTGACTTCGCCCAGGTGGACAGCCGATTCCAGAATCATGTCGTTGCGTAGAACGGTGTGTCTATTCACCCTGACGGCGATGCTGCTTTCGCAGTTCCTCGTTTCGTACCGCTGCTTGGGCTGTACGGCGGCCGGCGACTGCGGAGGACGGGCCCACGTCCATCTCGCCCAGACGGTTTCATCCTCAGCGTCGGAGGCAGTCCGCGGAAAATGCAAATGCACCGCTGCGTTTGAAACCACTGCGTCCTTGGATGATCTTCGCGTGCCGGCCGGCGAAGACGTCGAAGGTTCCGCCACCGTCCCGCCCGCAGGCAGAGATCTACTGCTGCTCTCGATCCCTTCGGCGACGGCCGATACGTCGATCGCTCGCCGCTGCCAGGCGACCGTGGACCGAGAGCCCGTCGTCACCGAATCTTTTTTTGGGGCGAACGCCACCTTCCCTCCGCCGCCTGCCGCCCGAGATGCCTTCAGGCGTTGCGGCGGCGCGTTTTTTCGTCCTGGCCTCGATCGACGCCGCATTCTGCTTTTCTGAATCTTCCATTTCGCACTTCCCATCGATTACGCCTCTCGAAGCGACGCTTCGACTCCGGGTTTCTCTCGTCAAATACGTCGTTGAAAAGCCGCCGACCGCAAAGGGGATTCGAATGAACCGCAACCGTATCGCCCTTTTTGCCGCGACCGCGGGGACGATGATCGGCTGGCCGCTGTCGTCCACGGCGGGGACGCCGCCGCCGACGAGCGCGCCCCGCGCGTCGATCAGAACCTACCTGTTCGGACGAAAGCCCAAACGGCTCGACGCCGTTCCTTCTGGGCCGATGACGAGCGAGAATGCAACGCCGACCTTCGTTCCAGTGCAGTCCGTCCAGCCGGCGGCCTCCGTGCTCGGCGTCGTGCGGTCGGCGGCGGTCGTCGAACCGCCGGACGCGGTGGTTTCGACCTCGATCGACCTCGCCGCGCCGTTGCGCCTTCCCGAACTGATCGCCTTGACTGTGGAACGCAATCCGCGGCTCGCGCAGGTGGCTTGGGCGGTCGAGGCGGCGCGCGGCCGGGCGGTGCAGGCGGGCCTGTACCCGAATCCGGTCTTCAACGTCACCGGCGACGAACTCGGCGACCGCTCCGGTCCCGGCGGAATCTGGACCGCCCCCTACTTCGGCCAGGAGATCGTCACGGCGAACAAGCTGGGCTTAGGCCGCGCCGTCGCCGTCAAGGAAGTCGATCAAGCGACGCTGAACGTGATCGCCGAGCGCTACCGCATCTTCACCGAAGTGCGGCGAAACTACTGGGCCGTCGTCGCCGTCCAGCGGCGCGTCGAAATCCTGGCGGAACTGATCGACCTGGCTGAAAAGTCGGTCGGCAACGCCGAGAAACTTCTTAAAGCCAAGGAAGGCAGCGAACTCGACGTCGTCCAGCTCGCGTTCGATCTGGAGCGCTATCGAGCCGAGCGGGAAGCGGCCGAAGGATCGCTTCCGGCGGTTTTCGGGCGGTTGGCGGCCAGCGTCGGCGTCGACAACCTGCCGTTCGGCCGCGTGGCCGGCGTCCTTGAAACGCCGCCGCCCGAATACGAACTCGACGAGGTGCGGACGTACGTGCTGGGAATTCACCCGGAACTGCGGTCGGCGCAGATCGGCGTCGAGCGGGCGCGGCTCGCGCTGAAACGGGCGGTCGTCGAACCGATTCCGAACGTGACCGTGGGCGCGGGATACGTTCGGCAGAATCAGAACAAATCCGACGACTGGGTGCTCTCCGCCAGCATTCCGGTGCCGTTGTGGAACAAGAATCAAGGCGGAATCATGGCGTCGCGAGCGTCGATCGGCGAGGCCGTCGGCGAAGTGGGTCGGGTGCGGAACGATTTGGCGGGTAGGGTGGCCGCCGCCTTCGCCGACTATGCCGCCGCGACGAAGCGGGCCGAGCGGTACAATTCCATGATCCTTCCGCGAGCCGAACAAAGCTTCCAACTGTCGGCGAAGGCTTATCAGGGCGGACAGTTCGAGTACTTGCGGGTTCTGCAATCGCAGCGCGCCGTCG
>JBOFFD010000369.1:0-3635 GCA_051648425.1 Planctomycetia bacterium | reverse complement strand
GCCGCGAATACGCCGGCATGAGCGACCTGACCGACCTTTACCGCGAAGACTGGACGGTCGACGACCTGCACATGGACGCCGCCGCCTGGAACCCCGGGCTGCGGCGGTACATCGCCGAATTGACGCGGCGGGCGGCGGGCCTGCCGGTCTTACAGTTCAACCGCGTCGACTTCCGTTTGCCGTGGCTCAAAGCGCAGTTCCCCCGCGCGAAGATCTTACACCTCTACCGCAACCCGCGCGACCAGTGGTGTTCGACTCTGAAAGCGACCGATCCGTTCCCGCCGACCGGTCGGCTGGGCGACTTCAAACCGAGCGACGGCTTCTACCTGCTGCGTTGGGCCGAGGATCTGCGACGGCCGTTCCCGGTTCTGCGGCTGCCGCCCGATCGACACCCGTACGAGCTGTTTCATTTGATCTGGCGGTTGTCGCACGCCTATGGAACGGTGTACGCCGACTGGTCGATACCGTACGAAACGTTGGCGGCCGACCCGCCCGCCGCGCTGCGGCCCGTGGTGGAAGCGCTTAAGATCGCCGACCCGCCGGTTGACGAGTGGCGGGCGCTGTCAAGCCCGGCGACGGTCGACCGCTGGAAGAGCTACGCGCCGGCCGACTGGTTTGAAGAACGGGAAGCGCGGACGGCGGCGGCGCTGGCCGAGTTCGTCGCCGGCGCGCCCGCGATGGAAGTCTTACAAGCGAAGAAGGACGACGCCGTTGATTGATCCTAGTCCGTGGTTTTCGTTGGCCGTCGCTTTCCGCGGCGGCGCGTCGTGAGGGCGGCGCCGCGTCATTTGTTGTGGACGCAGTTGTATCCGCCGGTGGTGGGTGGGTCGGGCTCCTTTTTCGCCGAGTTGTACCGCCGGCTGCCGCCCGAGCGATTCAGCGTGCTGACGAGTTCCGGCCCGACGCCGCCGGACGCGGGGGCGGTGCGGGTCGTTCGGCGGCAAGTGAATCACTGGTCGCTGCTGGACCCGCGCGGGGCGTGGGAGTACGCGGCGACGGCCGGCATGGTGGCGGCCGAGTGCTGGCGGCGGCGGGCCACGGTGCTGCACGCCGGCCGGCCTCTGCCGGAGGGACTGACCTGCCTGGCGGCGGCGCGGCTCGTCGGGGCGCCGTGCGTGGTTTTCGTCCACGGCGAAGACGTCGGCGTCGCCTTGCAGTCGCGCGAATACGCCGCGTTGACCGGCCTCGTCCTGCGGAACGCGGCCGCCCTCGTCTGCAACAGCCGGTATTCGCGCCGACTCTGCATCGAAAAGTACGGGATCGAGCCGGCCAAGGCGTTCGTCTGCAACCCCGGCGTCGACCTCGCCCGATTCCGGGGTTTCGTGGACGAAGTCGACCCGCCGCCAGGCGAAACTTTCGGGGTCGGCCCGCAGCTTTTGATCGTCGGGCGGTTGCAGCGCCGCAAAGGACACGATCGGCTGATTGAAGCGGTGCGCGGCTTGCAGAGCGAGTTTCCGACCCTGCAACTGCGCATCGTCGGCGACGGCGAAGAGCGGGCGGCGCTGGAGGCGGCGTCGGCCGATTTGCTGGAATCCGGGCGGTTGACGTTTCTCGGCGTGTTAAACGATGATACATTAGTCGACGAACTGAACTCTTGCGATCTCTTCGTGCTGCCCAACCGCGCCGTCGCCGGCGACGTGGAAGGTTTTGGCATGGTCCTCGTCGAAGCGCAAGCGTGCGGCAAACCGGTGGTGGCGGGGCGCGACGGCGGACCGGCCGATACGCTGCTCGACGGAGTTACCGGGGAATTGGTCGACGGCGCGTCGACGGCGGAACTGAAGGAAGTTTTGGGGCGGCTGCTGCGCGATCCGCGGCGGCTGCGGACGATGGGCCGAGCCGCCCATTGCTGGGTCGCCCGGCGGTTTCCCTGGCGCCGCGTCGCCGAGGAGTATCGGCGGATCGTCGACGACGCGGTCGGTTAGTTTCGTTCGCAAGGGGCCGTCGGTTTCGGCCCCGCGGATCGAGGAGCCCGTTCGATGCCCGCGAGTGGTTCGACCGAGTGCCCGATCGTTTACGTCGTCGACGACGACGTCAGTTTGCGGCAATCGCTCCGCTTTCTGTTGGAGGCGGAGAACTACGTCGTCGCCACGATGGCGACCGGCCAGCAATTCCTCGACGGCTACGACCCCGATCGGAACGGCTGCCTTGTGCTCGATCTCCGCATGCCCGGCATGTCCGGCCTGCAATTGCAAGAATATCTCGTCTCGCGCGACATGCACATACCGGTGGTCATGATTACCGGCCATGCCGACGTCCCGGTCGCCGTCCGGGCGATGAAGGCGGGCATGGTCGACTTCATCGAGAAGCCGTTCGACGACCGCGTGCTGCTCGACTCGGTCCGGAAGGCGATCCGGCTGGACGCCGAACTACGGCGTCGGAAGTCGCAACGCGACCAGACCGACCGACGGTTGCAGTCGCTGTCGACCCGCGAGCAGGAGGTGATGGAGCGGGTGGTCGCCGGCAAGGCGAACAAGGTAGTGGCGGCGGAACTCGGCCTAAGCCTTAAGACGGTGGAATACCATCGGGCGAAGGTGATGGAAAAGATGGAGTGCGACTCGCTGGCCGAACTGGTCCGGCAAGTGCTGCTGGCCGACCAGAACAACCAGGGCGGCGTTAGTCCGGGCGCCGTCGACCGCGCGCCTTGATCGCCGCCATTCCTTTCCAGAGCCAACGCCGGGGCGATCGGCGTCAATCGAGCCGCTTGATTTCGACGAACCGCACGCCCCCCGCCTTGGCGTTCGCCGGCTTCCACACCGCTTCCACCGTCGCGCGCCCCTGGGGCAGTTCCACCGCCGGTAGGTCGACGGCCGTCGTTCCGGCGGCGGCGGGCGTCGCGGTCGATGCGACCCAGCGGTTCGTCGAGGGGTCGCCCACCCGCACCGTCGCTTCGCCGGCGCCGGTCGGGGTCGTCCAGACGCGGAAAGAGTAGCGCCCCGGCGCCACGACGTCGACCAACCAATGCCCGGCGGCGGCCGGCCCGCCATCGGCGCCACGCCAGTCCTGCCGGGTCAATATCACCGGGTTTTCGCGGTCCGAGCCGAGGTGCATCCGAGGCGGCGCGTAGTTGTCGGGCCGGGTCGATCCGACGTCGGCGAACCAGGCCTCGTACTGCTTCTTCAGGTCGGCGACGACCGCCGGGTGGTCGTCGGCCCGATTACGGGTTTCAAACGGGTCGGCGTGCATGTCGAACAGCTCGAAGACGGGCGAACCAGGCGGCGGCGCCTCCGATCCGAAGGCGCCGGCGCGGACCAGTTTCCAGCGATCGCCGCGCGCCGCCATGTTGTGGAACGACACCGGCGCGTCGCCCCGGTGCGCCTGGAAGAATAGGGTTCGTTCGGGCAGGGCGGCGACCCGGCGGGTGAGCAGCGGCCAGAGGCTGCGACCGTCGAGCTTCAAGCCGGCGGGCGGTGTGAGGCCGCAGGCTTCCAGCAGCGTCGGCAGGACGTCGAGATGGGCGGCCGGCTGCGACGACGCCGGTCCCGGGGGCAGCACGCCGGGCCAACGGGCGAAGAACGGCGACCGAATACCGCCGTCGTAGACCTCCGTCTTCCGGCCGCGCAGGCCGGCGTTGTAACCGGCGGTCGCTTCACCGTTGTCGGTCAGGAACAGCACCAGCGTGTCGTCGGCCAAGCCGC
>JBOFFD010000368.1:0-10842 GCA_051648425.1 Planctomycetia bacterium | reverse complement strand
CCCGCGTCCTGGTCTGGTCGGCGCGGGATCATCGCGGAAGGACGCGGGGCGGCGGACCACCCCGGCTAAAAGGATGCGGATTCAAGGATCGGATTCGGACGCGGAAGGGAATCGCCATGAACTATCGCGTGGGGCTGGGTCACGACACCCATCGGCTGGGGGCCGATCGGTCGCTGATTTTGGGGGGCGTGTGCGTTCCCCATTCGTCGGGCCTCGTCGGCCACAGCGACGCCGACGTGCTGCTGCACGCCCTCACCGACGCCCTGTTGGGGGCGGTGGGCGCCGGCGACATCGGCGAGTGGTTTCCCGACGACGACCCCGCCAACGCCGGCCGCGACTCGGCCGACATGCTGCTCCACATCTATAAGCAGGCGGTGCTGCCGAAGGCGACGGTCGTAAACGTCGATTGCATCCTTTTCGCCCAGCAGCCTAAACTGACGCCGCACAAACCGGCTATCCGTCGGCGGCTGGCCGAACTGTTGGGCGTCGACGAAACGCGGGTCAACGTGAAGGCGAAGACCGGCGAGAAGGTCGGCCCGATCGGCCGGTTGGAGGCGATCTCGGCCGAAGTGATCGTCTTGGTGGAACTTACGACGCCGTAGACCGCGGCGGACCGTCCGACGGAACAACGCAACGACACGGAAGTGGAACCGACGATGGCCCTGCGACTGTACAACACGCTGACCCGCGAAAAGACCCCGTTCACGCCGACCGTCCCCGGCAAGGTCGGGATGTACGTCTGCGGACCCACGGTCTACAAGTACAGCCACATCGGCCATCTCATCGGCCCGGTGATCTTCGACGCCCTCAAACGCTACTTGGCGTACAACGGCTACGCCGTTACGTTCGTCGTCAACATCACCGACGTCGACGACAAGATCATCGCGCAGGCGGCCGAGGAAGGCTGCACCATCGACGAGCTGACCGCCCGCGTCACCAACGACTACTTCCTGCATTTGAACGGCTTGTCGGTCGAAGTCGACCAGTTCCCCCGCGCGACCCAGTACATCGGCGAAATGCAGGCGATGATCGCCACGTTGATCGACCGCGGCCACGCCTACCCGGTCGACGGCGACGTCTATTTCGACGTCGTCAGCTTCCCCGAGTATGGCAAGCTTTCCAACCGCAAGCTCGAGGAAATGACCGCCGGCGTACGGGTGGGGGCCAACGAGCGCAAACGGCACCCCGCCGACTTCGCGATGTGGAAGGGCGCCAAGCCGGGCGAGCCGGCGTGGGACAGCCCGTGGGGTCCGGGTCGGCCCGGCTGGCACATCGAATGCTCGGCGATGGCCACCAAGCTGTTGGGTGAAACGTTCGACATCCACGGCGGCGGCCTGGACCTGTACTTCCCCCATCACGAAGACGAAATCGCGCAGTCGGAATGCGCCACCGGCAAGCCGTACGCCCGCTACTGGCTTCACAACGGCCTGGTGCAAAGCAGCGGCCAGACGCGGAAAGTGGGCGGCCGCGGCCCTGAGTCCGTACCGGACGCTGGCGACGCCGCCAAGGCGGGCGACCTGGAATCGCAACAGCAGGCGAAGATCAGCAAGTCGAACAAGGCGGCCGCCGTCCGCGACCTGTTCAAGGATTTTTCCTACGACCTGGTGCGTTTCTTCATCCTGTCGACCCACTACCGCACGCCGATCGAGTTCTCCGAAGACCGCCTGCGCGAAGTCGGCAAAGGCTTGGCCCGCCTGCGTACGCTGGCCGAACGGCTGGAAGGGATTTTTAAGAAACCGTTCCACGCCCTGCCCGCCCCGACGCGCCGCCCCGACGCCCCACCGCCCGCCGTCGGCCCGTTCGCCAAGTCGGTCGCCGATCGTCGCGCCGCCTTCCTTGAGGCGATGGACGACGACTTCAACACCGGCGGCGCCGTCGGCGTGCTCTTTGAACTGATGACCGACGTCAACCGCTTCATCGACGAAAACAAGTTGGAGGCGGCCGGCGCGAAACCGGAAGCCCTCGCCGACCTATCCGACGCCGCGACGGTCTATCGCGAATTGACCGCCGTTCTGGGTGTCCTGCTGAAGCCGACGGCGACGGACGGCGGCGGCGACGCCCTCGCCCCCAAGCTGCTCGACTTGCTCTTGGAACTTCGGAAGGAAGTGCGGAACGCGAAGAATTTCGCCCTGTCGGACCTCATCCGCAACCGATTGAAAGACCTGGGCGTGACGATCGAGGATCGCGCCGACGGCAGTCGTTGGAAGGTGGACGAAACATGAGCACCGCCCCGGTTGGCGAAAGCGTCGTGGTCGGCTTCGACCCCGGACTAAACGTCACCGGGTACGGCGTCATCGCCGTCGGTCCGGCGGGAAGCGTCTCCCGGCCTCGACTTTTGGAAGGGGGCGTGTTGCGCATCCCCGCCAAACGGCCCCTCGCCGAGCGTTTGGCCGACCTGCACAAGCAGGCCGCGGAACTGCTCGACCAATACCAACCGTCGGCGGTGGCCGTCGAAGAACTGTTCAGCCACTACGATCGGCCGCGGACGGCGATCTTGATGGGCCACGCCCGCGGCGTCCTGCTGCTGGCCGCCGGCGACCGCGGCGTACCGGTTTCCAGCTACCTGCCGACGATGGTGAAAAAGCAGCTCACCGGCAGCGGCCGCGCCGCCAAGCCGCAGATGCAGCTCGCGGTACGCCTCGAGTTCGGCCTAACCCAGCCGCTCGACCCACCCGACGTCGCCGACGCCCTGGCGGTCGCCTTGTGCCACTACCACGCTTCCCGCCGCTTGGACGCCTTCGCCGACAAACCCGCCGCCTAAAGTCTCAGCAAATCGCAGCGCGGCGACGGCGTCCGGCTCGTCCGCCGCCACGGTGACGTGCGTTTCAAACTCCCCCTCGAACCGCATGCCCGCCGCTCCGCCGTCGACTCGACGCTCCAAACTTGACGCGCACTTCTCGACGCTCGCCACGCCCGCGAAGTTCGCCAAGCCTGAAATCCGTCGGACGGCGACCGGACGGTGCGAGCTGCCTCTGAATGAAACGACCGCTTTGTGATTGACGCCGCTCACGTCCCTTCAGATTTCCCCGCGGACGTTGATTAACAGGTGAACAGTACCGCACCGCGACGGCGCCGTCGGCATTGAAACAATCGGTAAAGTCTCTCGGCGCCTTCATCGCTTGAAAGAGAACTTTATGAGAGTCTCGTGAAGTTCGTGTGGCGCATTGTCCGTTCACTTCGCCGATTGCGATACTAGTCTTCGTGCAGGACATCGCGGGTTGTTCCCCACAACCCCACTCCCGCCGACTGGTTAGCTTTTCGTTTTCAGAAACAATCGATCTTAAGATAATTCATTCTGGAGTTCATTTTAATGAAATTGTCGTTTCGACGAGGCTTCACCCTCATTGAACTGCTGGTCGTGATTGCGATCATCGGCGTCTTGGTCTCGCTGCTGCTGCCGGCCATCCAACAGGCCCGCGAGGCCGCCCGCCGGGCGAAATGCTCGAACAACCTTAAACAGATCGGCCTCGCTCTGGCCAACTACGAATCGGCCTTCGGCAGCTTCCCGCCCGGCCGGATGTACCCCGACCAACTCACCCTCAGCACCGGCCTTCCGGTCGCCAGCTACACCAGCTATTCGTCGGTGTCGAGCAACGTCTGGGTCGGCAACCGGTCGGTCCACCAGTATTTGTTCCCCGGCCTGGAAAAGTCGGCCGTCTACGATCTCATGAACTTCGCCGCCACCACCGCCCCCCGCATGCTCTCCGGCGGCGTGCCGGTCCACGCGAACTACACGGCCTACAACCTGGCGGCCGGCATCTTCATCTGTCCTTCGGAAATCAATTTCGAACGGATGATCACCGAGAACAACTACCGCTACAACTTCGGCGGCTCGACCCCTTACGGCGGCGCCACCCAGGCGACCATCAACGCCGACGTCACCGGCCGGTTCGGCAACTTTTCGGTCCTTGGCAACGGCGCCTTCACCTACGGCACGGCCTTCAAGACGGCGAACTTCCTCGACGGTTTGAGCAAGACCGCGTTCTTCTCCGAACGCATCATGGGCACCGGTCAAAACATGGCGACGGCCCGGCCGACCCTGGCCGATACCATCACGTCGCCAAACCGCGTTGCTGGCGCCATTGATCCGCAGGGCATGTTCAACACATGCTTGACGGCTCCGGTGGCGGTCAACAACTTCAACTTCTCCTCGCCGGGCCGCTGGCTCGTGGGCGAAGACTTCTCGAACGGCTGGCACACCGCCTCCTACTCCGGCTCCATGTACAACCACATGGCGACGCCGAACTGGACTTCCATCGACTGCGGCAACTGGTCGGCGATCGCCGACGCACCGGGCGAACATATGATCATGTCCGCCCGCAGCTACCACACCGGCGGCGTCAACGTCGTCTTCGGCGACGGCACCGTGGCCTTCATCGGCGACAGCATCGATCGCTCGGTCTATCAGGCGCTGGGCACCCGCGACGGTGAAGAGAGCAACCATGCCTACTAAGACGATTCGGCTCGCGGCGTCCGCGATGCTCGTTTTGGCGGCCGGCTGCGGCCGCTCGCCGAAAACGGAATCGACCATCCGCGACGCGCAGTCCCTCTACTACAAGGCGGTGGCCGACGACGGCGGCACTGATGCCGGTGAAGTGATCGACGAATTGAGCAAGGCGATTCAGGCGGGCGGACTCAATCCCGACCAAGTCGCCGACGCTCACCTGAAGCGAGGCGTGGCCTACGCCCGCCAAGGCAAGGCGGACGAAGCGCTCAAGGACGTTGAGATTGGAGCGCAAAACTCGAACGAACTCGAGGTGCGGGAAGCGCGTGGCCAGGTCTTCGCCATTCTTGGTAAGAAGACCGAATCAGAGGCCGAGTACAAGGCGGCTAAACTCATCAATCCGAAGTTCATTCCGCCTCCCAGCAACTGACGAGTTCTGCGTCGAGTCTTTTCGGCGAATCTTAGGATGGACTTCGGTCTGTCCGAACCGATACGTTGGGTAAAAGGCACTAACAATTGGACGTTTCGCGCCGGGGCGGCATGAATAGGGAGACGATTCCTCGCCACGCGGATCAACCGTTCGGTCGATCGAGTTGTTTCACCACCCGCGTCATTGACCGGGTCAATTTCTTCCTCAGGGCGTCCGCGTTGACTCCCAACTCGTTCGCCAGGGCCGCCCATTCCTGCCCATCGACTCGTTGTTCCGCCAAGTAGCGTTCGCTGTTGGTCAGCCGCCGATAGATTTCCTCGACGATTTCGTCCCCCGCCACCATCCGGCTGGGCGACGGCGTTCGGTCGGTTGCGTCTTCCGCCAGCCAGTCGAGCGAACCGGCTTCCACCCGCCGGTCGTCGCGCCGTTGGGCGTACTGCCGCCGCGCTTCGTCGTTGACCCGGTTGCGGGTCATCGTCAGCAGCAGCTTCCGCAAGGCGCCGGCCGATTCGATCACGACGCTGCCTTCGCGCGCGCGATGAAAGAAGATCGCGAACATCCCTTGCAGAATATCGTCAACCTCGGTGCGCCGCCCCAGCCCCAACTGTTGGAAGGAATGGTGGATGGCCCGCGTCAGGTACGGCGAGTAAAGCTCGACGATTTCGCGGGCGGCTTCTTGGTCGCGGTCGCCGAACTGCAGTCTTCGCAGGAGGTCGCGCGCCGCGGCGTCGTCCAACATCGAGGTCGTCCTTTCCTTTGAAGTCGTCCTGCTCGGGCGGCCAACCGGCATCCCGCCATTCTAAATGATACGTTCGACCGCAGAAAAGAAGAATGGATGAAGAATACCCGGTGCCGCCAAGAAACTCCGACCTTCGGCGAATCGTGACATCGCGAAGTTCCGGCAGCCGGGGGCGGCGACCTGCCTGCTCGTATACAATAGGTCCTTGCTAAGCACCAGCTGTTCCAAAGCGTTCGCACCCGACCCTTTCCCGGAGACGGCGTCCATGGATTCCATCCCCAGCCGCCCGACGGTTTCGCAAGACGAAACGGCCAAAACCGAGACGGCCGCCGCGTCGGTCCCCGCCGACCCGTATCACGCCCCCGCCGCCGGTTGGGGAGCTTTGGCCGCCACCGGGCACCACGTGACCATGAACAAGGGGGTCGTCCGCAACGTCCTTTCGCTGTTGAAGGTCAACCAACACGACGGCTTCGACTGCCCCGGCTGCGCCTGGCCCGAACCAAACAAGCCGTCGTCGATGGAGTTCTGCGAGAACGGCGTGAAGGCGGTCAGCTTCGAGACCACCGCCAAGCGCGTCGGCCCCAACTTCTTTCGCGCCCACACCGTCGCCGAGCTGCGCGCCAAGACCGGCTGGTGGCTCGAAAACCAAGGCCGGCTGACGCACCCGCTGCGCTACGACCGCAAATCCGACCGCTACGAACCGATTTCGTGGGACGCCGCCTTCGCGATCATCGGGGAACGCCTGCGGGCGCTGTCGCATCCCGACCAAGCCCTCTTCTACACCTCCGGCCGGACCAGCAACGAGGCCGCCTTCCTCTACCAACTGTTCGCGCGGAAGTTCGGCACCAACAACATGCCCGACTGCTCGAATATGTGCCACGAATCGAGCGGCTGCGCGCTCGGCGAGTCGATCGGCGTCGGCAAGGGGACGGTGACCCTGGAGGACTTCGAGCACGCCGACGCCATCTTCGTCGTCGGCCAGAACCCCGGCACCAACCATCCGCGCATGCTCAGCGAACTGGAAAACGCCCACAAGCGCGGCGCGAAGATCGTCAGCATCAACCCGCTGCGCGAAGCCGGCCTGCTGAAATTCGCGCACCCCAAAGACCCGATCAACATGCTGACGGGCGGCGGAACGCCGATCTCGACGCACTACTACCAGGTGACCGTCGGCGGCGACCTGGCGACGCTGAAAGGCATTTGCAAAGTGGTGTTGGAGGCGGAAGACGCCGCCCCCGGCACGGTGCTCGCGCACGACTTTCTTAAGACGCAGACTGTCGGCTTCGAGGAATTCGCCGCCGACGCCCGCGCCGCCGACTGGACTGATCTTACCCGCGAATCCGGCCTTTCCGAAGATCAGATTCGCGAGGCGGCGGCGGTGTATCTTAACGCGAAGTCGGTGATCGTCTGTTGGGCGATGGGTCTGACGCAGCACAAGCACGCGGTGCCGACGATCCAGTACGTCGTCAACCTGTTGTTGCTCCGCGGTCACTTCGGCCGACCAGGCGCCGGCGTCTGCCCCGTCCGCGGCCACTCCAACGTGCAGGGCGACCGCACGATGGGCATCACTGAAAAACCGAAGCCGGAGTTCTTAGACGGACTGCGCCGCGCCTTCAACTTCGAACCGCCGCGCCATCACGGCCACGACGTCGTCGGCGCCATCCACGGCATGGCCGACGGTTCCTGCAAGGTGTTCATCGGAATGGGCGGCAACTTCGCCCACGCCACCCCCGACACCACCTTCACCGAAGCCGCCCTCGAAAAATGTGATCTTACCGTTCATGTCAGTACGAAACTGAATCGCAGCCACCTCGTCTGCGGCGCCGAAGCCCTCATCCTGCCGTGCCTCGGCCGGACGGAAGTCGATCGGCAGTCGGCCGGCCCGCAGCGGGTCAGCGTCGAAGATTCGATGAGTCAAGTGCATGCGTCGCGCGGCACGAATCCGCCGGCCGGCGAGCATCTGAAGTCAGAACCGGCGATCGTCGCGGGGGTGGCGAAGGCGACCTTCGGCGCCAACGGCGGCGGCGTCGATTGGGACGGCCTCGTCGCCGACTATTCCCGCATCCGCGACAAGATCGAAGAAACCATGCCCAAGCTGTTCCACGACTACAACAAACGGTTGGAAGTCCCCGGCGGCTTTTACCTCGGCAACGCCGTCCGCGACCTCGTCTGGAACACCAAATCGGGCAAAGCGCAGTTCGTCACGGCGGCCGTCCCCGATCTTACCCTGCCGCCGAACCAACTGCGGCTGATGACCGTTCGGTCGCACGACCAGTACAATACGACGGTGTATGATCTGAACGACCGCTACCGCGGCGTCCATGGCGAACGGCATGTGGTGTTCCTGCATCCCGCCGACGCCGCCGACCGCGGTTTGCAAGACGGTTCGTTGGTCGACCTGTTCAGCAAGTACCCCGGCGACCCGACCGAGCGCGTCGCCCGTCGGTTCGTCGTGAAGTTGTACAACATCCCTCGCGGGTGCGCCGCCGCGTACTTCCCCGAAACGAACGTCTTAGTCTCACGCGACAGTTACGCCGATTTCAGTCGCACTCCGTTGTCGAAGTTCATCCCGATCGAATTGGAGCCGTCGATCCTTGCGACGCCGATCCCCGCGCGCGAATCCGCACCGGCCGCCGTTGCGGAGGAAGTCTTCGACTCCGGGGCGATGCCGGCGCCGGCACGGTCGGCGCTGCCTTCCTGATGGACCCCCGGCCCCCGGTCGAAGTCGTCAAGACCGACGCCGCCCGCGTCGTACCGGTCGGCCGCGTGACCGACGCCGCGGGTCCGAGGCGCGACGCCGTCGACGACTGCGTCGCGGTTGAAGAACCGCTCGAAATCCGCATCGGCGACGAACCGCTGGCGGTGACGATGCGCACCCCCGGCGCCGACGTCGACCTGGCCGCCGGCTTCTGTCTCACCGAAGGGATCGTCGACCATCCCGACGATTTGGAACGGGTCGAAGCCTGCGCGCTGGCCGACTACGGCAACATCGTCGTCGTCACTCTTACGGAAGAAGTCTTAGCCCGCCGCCGCGAGGAAATCGCCTGTTCCCGCCGCGAATTGTACCTGTCGAGTTCCTGCGGGCTTTGCGGCAAGCAGACCATCGACCGACTGACTCGCCGGCTGCCGCGACCGATCGGCGACTTTTCGGTGGCGTGCCGAACGCTGTGGAAGCTGCCGGACCGCATGCGATCGGCGCAGGCCGCGTTCGACCGCACCGGCGGCCTGCACGCCGCCGCCCTGTTCACCCCCGCCGGCGACCTGCGGCTGCTGCGCGAAGACGTCGGCCGGCACAACGCGGTCGACAAATTGGTCGGGGCGATGTTGTTGGCGGGCGGCGTGCCGATCGACCCCGGCGTACTGCTGCTGTCGGGGCGGGCGAGTTTCGAGGTGGTGCAGAAAGCGGTGGCGGCGGGCGTCGCGGTGATCGCGGCTGTGGGGGCGCCGTCGTCGGCGGCGGTCGACGCGGCCGTCGCCTTCGGCGTCACGCTGGTCGGCTTCCTGCGCCCCGGCCGGCTCAACGTCTACCACGACCCCGGCCGACTGACGGTCAATTGACGCCGGTCTTAGGTGTAGCGGTATTCCGGGTACATCTGTTTCAGAACGCGGCCGTGGATTCTCATCTGTTCGGTGGTGGGGCGAACGATCGCCGCCACCCGCACCGAGCCGTCGGCCATGCGGTCGTAGCCCCAGGAAATCGCCACCAGGTGGTGGATGTTCTTACCCGTCACCTCGGTCAGCGCGGTGACGAACTGCGTCCAGGTCCGGCCCTTGGCCGGCGCCGGGGCGTTCGGGCTGTCGGATAGGCCCGGCCCGCGTCCAGCGGCCAGGTCGTCGGCCGTCCAGTAGAACGGCAGCAGGTCGTCGGCCTTGCAGATCCCCGGCATGTTCGGCAGCGTTACGATGTTGACGGCGGTACCGTGGCCGAATGGGTCGACCCGGGTGGTCATCTTGCACGTCTTCGAGTGGTAGCCGTTACTGGAGACGGTCTGAACCCACTGCAGTTCCTTGCCGTCGACGGTCGGCACGTCGTGTTCGATGTTGATGCTGACGCCTTCGTTCGTACCGTCGACGTAGTTGGCGTACTTCGTGACGTGGATCTGTTTGCCTTTGTGCGGCCCCGCCGCGATCTTAAATACTCTCATCGCATCACTGCTCCAAAGAAGAGGGGGGCGGCCGACGCGGGGGACGAACGTCCCCGCGGGCCGCAATCGTCGTCATCGTCTTCAGAGGAATGGGGTTTCGGCGTCGGACGCGGACGCAGCGTACACCCGGCGACTACAGTTCAACGACAGGAAAGCCTGATTCGGAAGGACCGAACGACGCCGTGGATGCTCAATGTGGCGTAAAGGAAAAATCGGCGGCGGGCGGTGTGATCGTCTGGTTCCGCCGCGACCTTCGGCTGGCCGATCAACCAGCGCTGGCGGCGGGCGTCGCCGTCGGTCGGCCGGTCGTCCCGGTCTACATCTGGTCGCCGGAGGAAGAAGGCGACTGGCCGCCAGGGGCGGCGTCGCGCTGGTGGCTGCACCATTCGCTCACGGCGCTGGACGCCGATTTGCGGCGGCGAGGGTCGCGGTTGGTGGTGCGGCGCGGGCCGGCGCTGGCGACGCTGCGACGGCTCGTCGAAGAGACCGGAGCGGCGGCGGTCTATTGGTGCCGACGGTACGAACCGGCCGGGGTGCAGCGTGATTCGCAGGTCAAAGCGGCGCTGAAAAGCGACGGCGTCGACGCCCGCAGCTTCAATGGATCGCTGGCGGTCGAACCTTGGGAGCTGGGGCGGCCCGACGCCCGACCGTTCACGGTGTTCGCGCCGTTCGGCCGGGAATGGCGCGATTTAGGGGAAGCGGTTCTTACACCCGCCCCGGAACGGCTCGCCGCGCCGTCGGATTGGCCGCCGTCGCTTGACGTCAATGACCTGTCACTTCGGCCGACGCGGAATTGGGCCGACGGCTTTTCCGAATGGTGGACGCCGGGAGAGGCGGGTGCCGGGTCGGCGCTGGGGGCGTTCACCGATCGGTGGACGGCGGACGCCGGGCCGGGCGAGGGCGATTATCGGGCGGCGCGGCACCGGCCGGACGATTCGGGGACGTCGCGGTTGTCGCCGCATTTGGCCTTCGGCGAGGTCGCGCCGGGACGGGTGCGGGCGGCCGTGCTACGGACGGTCGCCGAAGCGCCGCCCGAGCGCCGGCCGGCGGTGCGGTCGGCGGCCGAGTCGTACCTGCGGCAACT
>JBOFFD010000367.1:0-2520 GCA_051648425.1 Planctomycetia bacterium | reverse complement strand
CGCCGCCCGCTTCGCCAATTTCGTCGCCGACTTCAACAATCTGTTTCAACTCGACTGCGACCGCACGCTTGAGATTGAAAAGAAGATTCACGACTTTCTGAAGGCGAAGACGACCGGACAGGTCGATTGCGACGAAGTGTTGGCGCTCAAAGCACTGGTGCGGAAGACCGAAGCGACCGCCGGCGCCGCGGTGATCGGCATCGGCGAGGAACTGCTGCACTTCCTCGACCTGCCGTTCTACCGCACCGGCCGGGCGGCCAAGAACCCGCCGGGCGAAGCCGACGTCTCGCGTGTTTACGATCTTCTGAAAGCATTGAAGCCGGCGCAGATTTACGTCGCCGGCGACCTCGCCGACCCGCACGGCACGCATCGGCTATGCGCCCTCGTCTGTTTCCAGGCGGTGGAGCGGTACCGCGCCGCTGGCGGAGTCATTGAGGTTTGGCTGTACCGCGGCGCCTGGCAGGAATGGGAGCCGCACCAAATCGAACGGGTGGTGCCGTTGTCGCCCGAAGACATGGAGCTTAAGAAGGCCGCCATCTTCCGCCACCAGTCGCAGAAGGACGGCGCGATGTTCCTCGGCCGCGACACCCGCGAATTTTGGCAACGCGCCGAAGAACGCAACCGCGGCACCGCCGCCATGTACGACCGCCTGGGTCTGCCGGAATACTACGCGATGGAAGGCTTCGTCAAATGGAACGGCGAAATGCCGTAACGGACGATCGATGCCGAAATTGACTGCATGACGAGACGATCTTCACCGTCGTCGTCACGCCGGTCTCAAACAGCCCTGTAAGGGCGCGACTATCAGCCGACCGAAGAATCGACCTCAATGTCGTCGTTCAAAGTTCCGCCCTTTCAGGGCTTGCTCTCAATAGACTCTTAGTACCCAGGGCGTTGCCCTGGGCTGGAGGAATGTCGCCTCTTCAGGGCTGCAGATGCGGTCAATCTAACCATCTCTTGCCCTCTCGTCGTTCGTGAACTCGTTGTTCGTGCGTTTTCATTCGTCGCGGGTCAGACGTTCCCGCAATTCGTTCAGTTTGGCGAGGGCGGCGTCGGGCGTAAGGCCTGCGGCGTCGAGCAGGCGCAGTTCGTCCAAGACCGGGTGGCCGCCGCCGGTTGGGAAGAGGCTGAGCTGGTGCCACTGCCGGCGGTGCTTCTTCGGCCGACCGGCTTCCCCGCCGTCCCCGCTCGGCCCGCCGGGCGTTTTGCCGAACGGGTCGCGTTCCAACTGTTGCAGAATCTCTTCCGAGCGATTTAAGACGTCGTTCGGAATGCCGGCGAGCCGGGCGACGTGGATGCCGTAGCTGCGGTCGGCGCCGCCGTCGACGATTTGGTGCAGAAAAACGACTTCGTCCTTCCATTCCCGCACCGCCACGTTACGGTTGCGCAGCCCGGTCATGGTCTTTTCCAGGTCGATGAGTTCGTGATAGTGCGTGGCGAAAAGCGTTCGGCAGCCGACGCGGTCGTGAAGGTCTTCGGAAATCGCCCACGCCAGCGACACGCCGTCGTACGTGCTGGTGCCTCGGCCGATTTCATCCAGTACGACCAGGCTGCGCGACGTCGCGTTGTTTAAGATATTCGCGGTTTCGGTCATTTCGACCATGAACGTGCTTTGACCCCGGCCCAGTTCGTCGCTGGCCCCCACGCGAGTGAAGATTCGGTCGGCGACGCCGATGGTCGCCGATTCCGCCGGTACGAACGAACCGATCTGCGCCAGCAGGGTGATGAGCGAAACCTGCCGGATGTACGTGCTCTTACCCGCCATGTTCGGCCCGGTGATGAGCAGGAACCGGCCGTCGTCGCCCCCCAGCCGGGTGTCGTTCGGCACGAATTTCCCGGCCGGCAGCATCTTGTCCAAGACCGGATGCCGGCCGCCGACGATCGTCAGTTCCGGCCCATCGGTGACGACCGGCCGACAGTACTGCCGGGCGGCGGCGGTCTCCGCCAACCCCAAGAGCGCGTCCAGCGTCGCCAGCGCGTCGGCCGACCGCTGCAACGGCGTCGTGCATGCGGCGGCGGCGTCGCGCAGCCGGCAGAAGACGTCGTACTCCAGCGCCTTCGCCCGCTCCTCGGCCGTCAGTACTTTCTGTTCGTACTCTTTCAGTTCCGGCGTGACGTACCGTTCCGCGTTCTTCACCGTCTGTTTGCGTTGATAAGACGCCGGCACTTCCACCCGCGCCGAATTGGAAAGTTCGAGGTAATAGCCGAACACTTTGTTGAAGCCGACTTTCAGTGAATTCGTCTTCAGACGCTCGGACTCGGTCTTTTGGTAGTTCGCCATCCATTGCTTCCCGCCCAGCGCCAGTTCGCGCAGTTCGTCGAGGTCGGCGTCGTACCCCGGACGGATCAGGCCGCCGTCCTTCAGCGCCAACGGCGGTTCGTCGACGATCGCCGCCTCTAGTTTCGAGCGCAGTTCCGGCAGCAGTTCGATCGCCGTCTCCAACTCCGCCGTCAGCAGGGCGTTTCGGCCGGCCAATTTCGCCTTCACCGCCGGCAACACGGCGAGCGTCGCCCTCAGAG
>JBOFFD010000366.1:0-1772 GCA_051648425.1 Planctomycetia bacterium | reverse complement strand
GTCGATGAAGCCGAAGAAGGTCGACGACTGCCGACCGGCGAAGCCGCGGTAGCCGCCGGCGAGGGACAGGTCGGTGCAAGGGAACGACGCGGTGGCCAAGAGCGGCCGGCCGGGAATCTTCTCGACGACGGTGGGGGTGTCGAAGACGTCGCCAAGATGGTACGGACCCGGCGTGCCGTGGCGGGCGACGTACAACGCGAGTTTTTTCGGATCAAGGTCGTTGGCGTACACGCAGCGCCAGCCGCCGGGGGCCAAGCCTTCGCCCACCAGGCCGATCCCCGCGAAGAACTCGCAGAAGGTCTTGTCGAACGACGCCGCCCTGTTTCGGCGCCGGGGTGGTTTCGTGGCTCGTTCGGTCGGCACGGCTTTTCGCCCCAAGAGGATGGAAGCCGACTGCTTCGCCACCAGTTTGATTATCACGCGCGGACTTCGGCCCGCAACGGAAAATCGCCGTCGGTGGTTGGCCGGTTTCTTCGTGCCGGCGGTTCCATACGATTTTTCCGAGGCGTCGGACCGGTCGGTCCCCCTGCCGCCCGTACCGCCAACGAAAGGCATCCCCAGGCGTCATGCGCATCGCCGTCTTCATCCCGTGTTACGTAGACCAAGTGCTGCCGTCGGTTGGGCAAGCGACCGTGCGGATCCTGCGGCGGTTGGGTCACGAGGTCGTCTACCCGGCCGACCAAACTTGCTGCGGCCAGCCGGCCTTCAACACCGGCTACTGGAAGGAAGCGGCCGAACTGGCCGCCCGCCAGACGCGGATTTTCATTGACGCCGAGCCGGACGCCGTCGTCTGTCCGTCGGGCAGTTGCACCGCGATGCAAAAGGTCTTCTATCCCACCCTTCTTAAAGACGGGCCGTGCGAAGCCGACGGCCACGCGCTAGGGGAAATCAGTTGGGAACTGTCGCAGTTCCTGGTCCACAAGCTCGGCGTGACCGACCTGGGGGCGTCGTTCCCCGGCACGGCCGTGTTCCATCCGTCGTGTCATTCGCTGCGGGAACTTGGGGCGACGAACGAAGCCGAGACGCTGCTGAAGAACGTGAAGGGGTTGGAGCTGCGGCCGATGCCGAACGCCCGCGAATGCTGCGGCTTCGGCGGAACGTTCGCGGTGAAGATGGCCGACATTTCGACCGCGATGGGCGAGGTGAAGGTGAACGGCATCGTCGAAAGCGGCGCCGACTGGGTCATCTCGGCCGATTCCTCGTGCCTCATGCACGTTGGCGGCATGCTGGAAAAGCGCGGCCATAAACCGAAAACGATCCACCTGGCGGAAGTGCTGGCGTCGACCAAAGAATAACCCCCGCCGAAGCAGGGGCGCGTTAGGTTTGGTTCAGCCGCGGTCGCCGACGATTCCGCCGCGATCGCCGCCGCCGGGTCAGTCGTCGACCGAACGTCCAAAGAGATGGTCCAACGCGGCCGCAGACAAGGCGTGGGCGTCGTCGCCGACGGCCGCCGACTCGAACGTCGGCGACCCGGCGTTGGCCGATCGCGCGACCGTGGTCGACACCGTCCGCACGGCGGCGCCGAAGGCCGACGTCCCGCCGAACGGCGTCGCGGCGGCGAAGCGGCCTGCGGTTCCCACCGTTTGGTCCCACGCCCGCAGTCGAATCCGCAGCCGCCCCGGCGATACACCGGCGTTCGGCGCGAACCTCAGCCGGGCGGTCGGCGGCAGCAGCAGCGCCCGCCGGTCCGACACCCGCCCCGTGATCGTCTTCCAGCCGCCGGTGGTCCGGAACTGCCATTTCCCCTTGCCCCGGTTGGCCAGTCCGACCAC
>JBOFFD010000365.1:0-4839 GCA_051648425.1 Planctomycetia bacterium | reverse complement strand
CCAAATCGAAGGCGTCACACCCGAGCTTTTCGGCGTAGGTCGCGGCGTCGACCGTCGCGGCGCCGGCGTCCGCCAAGTCGGCCAACAGCGACGCCACCACCGCCGACCCGCCGTGACAATGGATCAGCACCTCGGCGGGCGCGTCGGACACTGAGGCTGACAAGACGACGTCGTCGCGCAGCCGTCGGCCGAAGTCGCCATAGAGCGGCCGACCGCGACGTTGCGGCGCGGTCAGGTCGACGCCGTCGCGGAACAGTGCGCCGCAAAGGGGAAGGGCCGTCTGGCCAATCACCCCCAGTGTGGCGAGGGCGGCCGTGCCGGGGGGCGTCAAGCGGGCGGCGACCACGCCTTCCGTTGGGTTCGTCGGTGCGATTGGCTTTTTTTCCAAAGGAACGGCGCCGTCGAAGGAAAAATTTTCACAAACGGTTCAAGACGAGCCGTTCGCCCGCCCGCAGCGAACCAAAATCCGCGGCGGCAACGCCAACGGGCGAAACATCCTACGGCGATTGACGCATTGGTCTTGGGCGACTTTAGAAAATCCGGTACGGAATCTGCGGATCCACGGGCGACGATTCCTCGTAAAAGGATTTACGCGGCGTCGGCCTCTCTTTGAAACACCGCTGAAGTCGATGAATCCCGGTTGGCAGAACGTTCACGGAGGAACGGACGGCGTGGACCAAGAATTGTTCATTGAAGTCATCGGCGCTGGACTGCAAGTCGCCAGCGGCGTTTGTTTGTTCGCCACCCAGCTTTCCCCCAGCCGTCGATGGCTGCTTGTCGGGGAACGGACGCTGGTGGTTTTTCTCGTCGCGCTCGGCGGCGTGATGCTGGCCGGCTCGATGGTGCGCACCGGCGGCGCCATGTCGTTGGGCATCACCTGCACCGTGTTGCTGGTGGCGATGATTTCCCCCTTCGGCGCCGACGGCGGCCAAGACCCCTACGCTTCCATCTATCCGCCGGACGGCCGCGCGACCTAAGCCCGCCGGGTCGTGGGCTTCGTCGGTCGGGTCGTCACCAACCCTTGCCTTTGGTCGCCGTCTTCACCCGGCCGAGATACATGTCGGCGGTCACGTATAGCGTCGAGCCGTCGTCGCCCCAGGTGCAGTTGCCGGTGGGAACGCCGGTTTCGATGGTGCCGATGTGGGCGCCGTCCGGGGCGAAGATCAACACGCCGCCCGGTCCGGTGGCGTAGATGTTGCCGTCCTTGTCGAGCTTCAAGCCGTCGGGAAGACCCGGCTTCTCCTTGCCCACCCACTTCGTCGCATCGAAGAACACCTTGCCTTCGCCGATCGTGCCGTCTTCTTTCACCGGGTACGAATACCAGGCGGCCATCTTCGGGTCGGAGTTGGCGACGTACAGTGTCTTTTCGTCGGGTGAAAGGGCGACGCCGTTGGGGAACGTCTGCTTGTCGGTCAGTAGCACGACCTGACCGTCCTTCCGCAGCAGATAGACGCCGTTGAACTTCAGTTCCTTGACGGGGCTGTCATTGAGGCCGAGCAGGCCGTACGGCGGGTCGGTGAAGTACAAATTGCCGTTTTTCGCGTAGTCTGCGTCGTTGGGGCTGTTCAGCCGTTTGCCGTCGAACTTGTCGGCGAGGGTGGTTTTGGTGCCGTCTTTTTCCACGCGGGCGACGCGCCGGTCGCCGTGCTGGCAGAGCACCAGTCGGCCTTCGGCGTCGATGAGCAGACCGTTGGAGCCGGGTTCCTTGCTGTCGGTCGAGGATCCGCTGAAGCCGCTCGGCTTCATGAAGAGGCGGGCGCCGGCGGCTTCGGTCCACGAGTAGATGGTGTTCTGTGGGACGTCGGAAAACAGCAGGTAGCCGCCGTCCTTGGCCCAAACCGGGCCTTCCGACCAATCGAAGCCCTGCGCGAGTTTTTCAAACTTGGCGTCGGCGGGAAGAAGCTTGTCGAGCCGGGGGTCGAGCCGAACGATGCGGCGCGCCGCATCGGGCGGCGGTTCGTCGGCGACCGCCCGAACCGGGCCGGCGGCCGTCGCTCCCATAAGAAGTACGGCCGTCGCCGCCGCGCGTCCCAAGCCCGCCGTCCATTCAAACATCGTCGCCATCCTTCTTCGTCGTCGAACCATCGTCGTAAGAACTGCGCCGTCGTCATTATCTGAACGACGGCGCGGCGAGCAACCGGGTTTTCGCTGGAATACGAGGCGAAGCGGTCGGAACCGAGCGGCGGCGGGCGATCCGTTCATTTCCTTCAACCGATTCGGTTCCTTCATTCCGTCGCCAAAGCCGGCCGTCGCGCGCTTTTTCACGGCGACTTCGATTGACAGTCCGTCGGCGTGGGCAATGGTTCGACAGGTTCACGACACGGATGGATTGACCTCGGCCGCTCGAGGTCGCCGACGTGGAAACGGGGTTCGAGGGGACGCGCCGCGCGGTTCGTCCCCACGCATCGCGGCAGACGTCGGCTCGTGTCCTCGATCATTCGTCGGTTCCGCGTCCAGGCAAGGACAGCCACTGGCAAGGATGCTGACCGGTCGCCAAGGAGTATTCACCGAATGCGGCATTTGAATGCACTCGTTGCCAGCGCAGCGCTCGCCGTGCTGCCCGGTCTGACCATGGCCGGCGAAGCGCCGATCGCCCGGCTTTCCGACGCCGGCGCCGAAAGCTATCGCGACAACCAAAACCTGGCCGACGACCTGGCCCGGTCGTTTGAAGCCAGCGGCCTGTTCCGCGGCTACAGCGTCGACGTCGAAACCGAAGGCGGCATCGTCTCCCTCACGGGCACCGTCGCCAACGAACAGCAGCGCTCGTCGATGATCGCCATGACCCGCCGTCAGGCCGGCGTCGTGTCGGTTCGCGACCAGCTCGCCATCGCCGACTCCGCCGTCGTCTTGACGGCCGCCGAAGGCGATCTCGGCTTGAAGGCGGTGCCGAACGGCGCCGTCAGCGAATCGACCGCCACCCCGATTCACGGCCACGTCGCCGAACCGGCCCCGACGAACGCCTTCCCCGGCGGCGTCATGCCCTACAGCGACTCGCCCGTCGTCCCCCCGTATGCGTGGCCTTCGTACACGCCGTACAACAACTACGCGTCGATGGCCTACCAGACGCAGTACCCCTCGGGCGCCTGGCCGTTCATCGGCCCCCCGTACCCGTACCCGATGATTCCGTCCGGCTGGCGCCGCACCACGCTCACGTGGAAGCGCGGCTACTGGTGGATGAAGTTCCACTCGCACTAAGAGTGGATCGGCCCGATGCACCTCCCACCGGTTCGGCCTAAAGCCAAACCGGTGGTCTCTCCCGATGCACTACGGTCCGGGCGGTTCGCCGTCCGGACCGTTGTTTTTCTTGACCGCCGCTTCCGCCGACTTCTCTACTTCCTTCGCGACCGGCTTCGCCTCGGCGGCTTTCGGCGGGGCGCTCTTCGCCGTTTCCTTGACGACCGGCGCGAGTGGCTCGGGTCGTTTCTCATTGACGGTCGCGGCGACGGTTTTCGCGGGTGGGCGGTGCAGTCGACGATACAGTTCGTCGCCTTCGGTCCGACGTGAAGACAATCGGCCGCCGATCCACAGTCCGCGCACTTTCGTCGTCGGTTGCAGCGGGTCGCCGTCCGTCAGCAGTAGATCGGCCCGGCGGCCGACGGCGATCGACCCCGTCTGCCCGTCGACGCCGAAGATCTTCGCCGGCGCCAGCGTCACCGCTTCCATCGCGGCCTCGGGCGGCAAGCCGTAGGCGACCGCCAGCGCGGCGTCGGCCCGCAGGTCGGCCGTTTCGATTAAGCCCCCCGAAACGAGACAGAACGGAATCTTGTTGTCGTAGAGCAGCCCCGGCGTGCGGTAGCCGACGTCGTACGGCGCGTAGAGATGCGCTCGGCCGGCCGCCACCGGCCCGTAGGCGACCGCGACTTCCGCCGCCTTGATTTCACCGACGATCGCGGCGGCGTCGCGCGCCCCCACCAATACGCCGCGCACCCCCAGCCGCTTCGTCAAACGGAGGGCGGCGCGCAGCTCGGCGACGCTGTTCGCGTGGAACGCCGTCGGTTGGCTCTTCTTCACGTACGGGCCGAGCGCCTCTAACCGAGGGTCGGTCGGCGGCGGCGGCGACCGCCGTGCTTCCGCTTCGGTCTTCAGCCGGTGATAGTGGGCCGCCGTCACAAAAAGTTCCGCCAGTTCGTCCCACCGTTCCAGCGGCGCGGCTTCGTCGACGCGAAGGTGCAACGCCAACGAACGCTGCCGGACGAACTCCATCGGACGATCGGCCGCCAACGACAGCAGGCTGCTTTGAGCAGCCAACACTCCTCCCGCTTCCGGCCTCGACGCGAACGGTAGGGCCATCACGCCGACGACCCCTCGCGCTCGCGCCGCCGAAAAGCGGACCCCCGCCTCGTCGGCGCCCGCCCCCGCGACGTATTCAGGATGGAAGCCGCGTACCGTGGAGGGGTAAAGCGCCGTCGCGGGGCCGAAGCAAATTCCAGCGTCGAGCAGGCCGGGGTACAGGTGCAGGCCTGCGGCGTTGACCGCCACCGCTTCCGGCGGCGCGGCGACGTCGACGCCGACGGCGGCAATCCGGCCGTCGCGGATCAACACCGCTCCGCCGGCCGCCAGCGGCCCCGCCATGCCATGGATCGTCGCACCTTTTACGAAATACACGCCGTCGGCGTCGGACCCGCCGAAGGTTCGATCGTCGTAGTCGCGGGAGTCGACGGAACCGTTCGGCGCCGCCGACCGAATCCCGGCGTCGGACGTCGAAGTGCCGGCGAAGTCGCGGTCCTCGAAGAAAATTTCCCCGTCGATGAGGGTCAGCACGCAGCGGCTGAACGCGTTCAGCGGATGGCCGTTGAAGACCGCGAAGTCCGCGTCCTTGCCGACCTCGATGGCGCCCAG
>JBOFFD010000364.1:0-9771 GCA_051648425.1 Planctomycetia bacterium | reverse complement strand
GACAGTGGGCGTAGTCGAGCCAGTCGAGCGACGCCGTCGGCCGGCCGGCCAGCCGGTCTTCGTAGGCGGCGAGGGTGAGGCGGTCGTACAGGAACGGCCGAAACCGCGCGACGTCGGGGTCGTCGGGCGCTTCGGCGCGACGGCGTTCGAGCGCCTCGAAGAAGCGGAAGTAGGCGTCGGCGTCTTGCAGCAGCGCCGCCCCGCCGGCCGCCAAGAGCGCCGGGTTCGACTGCATTTCGACCCAGACGCGGAACTGGTGCTCGGTTTCGATCGGGGCGGGCGGGGTCGGCTCGACCGGTTCCGTCCCCTCGACCACGGCAGCCGGCGGCGACGGCGGCGCAAGCAGCGCGGCGGCCAGCGCGAAGGCGGCGGCTTCCTTCGCGGCGGGGTCGGCCGCCCCCTCGGCGTTGGCCTCGGCGAGCAGCGTCCGCAGCCGCCAACAGCCGACGGTGGTCGGCAAGTCGGGCCGACGGTAGGCGACGATGTCGAGCAGCTTGTGGGCTTCGGCCAGATCGCGCAGCGTCGGCGACCGCTTCGTCAGCAGCTCGCGCGCCCGTTCCAGGCAAAGCCGGGGGTCGATCAGGTCGAGGATTTCGCGGTCGTCGGCCAAGTCGGCGAGATTGATCTTGCGATGCACCCGCCAATTGCCGGCGCGGGCCGGTTCCGAGCCGGGCGACGCGACCAGCGCGGCACGGTAGCACAAGAGGGCGTCGCGCAGGTTCCCCTGCTGCTCGAAGCCGAGCGCCCGCAGCAGGTGTTTGAAGACGACGAAGTTCTTGCGGATGCGTTCCGTGTAAACCACGTACAGACCGAGCGGCAGCAGCACCGCCAGCCCGCGGGTGGTCACCGGCAGATCAAGGCCGACCAGCGCCAACGATAGACCGAGGCACAAGAAGCCGATTTCGACTTCCGACTCTTCGGACTTGCCGGCGAAGGTCAGCAGGTAGAAGAGGCCGACCGCGACGACCAGCATCACCGGGCCGTGCGGACCTGAAGAGGCGGGCGTCAGCAGGTCGCGCGCCACCGCCGGCAAAGTCGCCCAGGCTGGCAGGGAATTCGACGACACCGCCAGCGCGACCAGCGCGGCGGCCGACACCCCGGCGATCGTCAGCCAGCGCAGCCGCCGTCGGCCCAGCCGCGGCAGTTGTTGCAGCACCAGCCCGACCATCGCCCCCAGGCCGGCGGCGGCTGCGACTTCCAACGGCGACCGCGCGTTTCGCACCGCCCCCCAAGCCATCGCCGTCAGCGCCGCCGTGTAGGTGACCAGCGGGTAATCGAGCAGCGCCAAGAGCAGGCGGGGAAGCAGCGGGCTGGGCCGCCGATCGGCCGCCGCCGCGGCGCGGGCGTTGGTGCGACGCCCCTGCCAACCGGCCGCCGAAAACAAACCGACGGCGAACAATGCCGCGGCCGCCGCGAACACCTGCGCCGCCCCCGCGAAATCGGTCGCCCGCAGCGCCGCCAGAGCGGCCAGCCCCAGAAACGCCCCCTTCAGCAGGTACTCGATGCGAAGCTGCGTCGACAACCGCCAGGCCATACGCCCCAACCTTTCCCGCGAACCATTGCAAGCCGACCCCGACGGACGTTATGCGGGACGGCGGTTCGTCCGCCCCGCGGTCCGTCGTTTTTTTCCGAAGAGAAGACCCACCGCCCGTCGTCGCTGGAAGCGGCACCGCCGGTATGAGCCGACCGGTCGGAGCCGACGACCGACTTCCTGCTCATCCGTCGACGATTCGCGGTTGTTTATACGGCGGCGTTTTGGCATCATAGAGGCGACGGCGCGTCTCCGGTCCGGCGGCGCGCCTTCCCTCGCCAAAGGGCTCATCAAAGAGGGGCCCGCCCGTCGGCCCCCTCTTGGACGATTCCTTTCCGACCTGAACCGACGCCGGACTCGACTTGACGGCCGCGCTGGTCGTCGCGCCGCCGCCATCGCGGTCACAGGACGGTTTTCGTGTCTACGTCGTCATCGAACAACGCCGGCGATTCCTCGGAAACGCCGGAACCCGCTCCGACTTCGGTCGGCGACGGCCGTTCGTCGTCGGACGGACTCTCCCCGGACGATTCGCCGCTCGACGTCGGCGAAGGGCTGCCGCTCATGGTCGTCGCCGACCGCCTCGAACCACCCGTCCGCCGTTTCGGCGCCGGCGTCTTGGACGACGACGACGAAGACGAAGACCTGCAGGACGACGACTTCGTCGAGAACCGACTCGTCGACGCGAACGACGACGACCACTGCGGAGCCGACGTTGAACGGTCGAGCGGCCAGCGGCTCGACGTATCGGCGGCCGACGGCTTGGCCGACTGTCAACGGCGCCTGGGCTACACCTTCCGCCAACCCAAGCTGCTCCTCAACGCCTTGACCCACGCCTCCAGCTCCGACAGCCGGCTCGCGTCGAACGAACGGTTGGAATTCCTGGGCGATTCGGTGTTGGGGCTGGTGGTCTGCGAGCAGCTCTACCGCGTCTTCCCCGACCTCTTGGAAGGCGAACTGACGAAGATCAAGTCGGTGGTGGTGAGTCGGCGGACCTGCGCCCGCATCACTCGCCGGCTGGAGCTGGACCGGTTCCTGGTGCTGGGCAAGGGGATGTCGAGCCAGTCGGCGATTCCGCAAAGCGTCTTGGCCGACGCCTTCGAGTCGCTGATCGCGGCGGTATTCTTGGACGGCGGGTGGGAGCCGGCGAAGGCGCTGGTGCTAGCCCATCTGCGCGACGAAATCACCAAGGTGGCCGGCGGCGGCACCGAAGAAAACCACAAGTCGCACTTGCAGCAGCGGGCGCAGCGCGAGCTGTCGATTACGCCGACCTACGAGCTTTTGAGCGAAGCCGGCCCCGACCACTCGAAGAACTTCCAGGTGGCGGCGGTGATCGGCTCGAAGCGATTTCCGCCGGCCTGGGGCCGCAGCAAAAAGGAAGCCGAGCAACGGGCGGCGGCGCGAGCGCTGGAAGTGCTGGACACCGACGACGTCTCGGGCGTGACCCTGCCGGAACGCGGCTGACGGCCCACCGAGACTTGCAAGTCTTGTGGTGTAGGCGTCCCGCCTGCACGAACTTTCATAGCACCGGCGGGACTTCCACAAGGACCGGCAGGCGGGACGCCTGCACCACAATGGGGCCGGTGTGACTAAGGCGTTTGGGCGCGGCCGACGATCGGCGTCAGCGGCGGCAGGCCGTCGAGGTCGGCGTCTTTCATCGGGTCGGCGACGATCGGCTTGCGAGACGGCAACGGCAGCGCGGGCGTCGGCGGAGCCGAGACGACCGGGCGGACGCCGGCCACGTTCGGCCGGCCGGGAATCGTGAACCCGCCGTCGGTCATTGCCGCCAGCGCGTCTTCCGGCGGCGTTTGGGCGGCGATGCGGGCCAAGTCCTCGGCGGTCGCCCCCAGTGGAAGAATACGGTTCTGGTCGTAGGCAACGCGCCAATCGGTGGTCGCCGACGGCTTGGCGCAGCCGGGCAGGCTGAGCGGACCAACCAGCGCCAAGAGGAAGGCGAGAGGGGCGGTCGTCGCGGTCCAGCGGGCCGTCCACCAGGCAAGCCGGCGGCCGACGCTCGGCTTCTCGTTCATGCTCTCCCCCCCAAACCGACACCTTCGCAACGACGCCTTGCTATTTTGTTCGGCAGACCAAGCCTCGGCCAGTCGACGAAGGGGGCCGACCGACGGTTTGAAGCCGTCCGACGGGCGATTCCGGTTCGATCGAACGGGTCGTTCCGGTTGGGTCGTTTTACGGTGCCGGCCTGCTCTTCGGCGGTCGTTCTCGTCGATCCGAACCGGCTGCGGTTTTTCAAGACGAACCGGAAAGTTCCGCTCTAAGAAAGCCGACGACGCGAAGCCCGGCCACTTCCGCGATCATACTCGGCGGTGATGAAAAACTTACACGGCCGCCAAGATGCGGTCGCCGAGTTTCCAGGCGCCGCCGTCGACCGTTTCCCGCTCGACCTTGCGGTAGAGGGTGTCGCGTTCCACCGGCGCCCGGCCCGCTTCTTCGATCAGACGGCGGATTTCCACCACCGACAGCGCCTGCGGCGTTTCGGCGCCGGCGTCGTGGTAGATGATCTCGTGGACGACCGTGCCGTCGAGGTCGTCGGCCCCATAGGAAAGCGCCACCTGCGCCGTCTCGACCCCCAACATGATCCAGTACGCCTTGATGTGCGCGAAGTTGTCGAGCATCAGCCGCGAGACCGCGATCGCCCGCAGGTCTTGCAGGATGCTCGGCTTCGGCAGATGCGCCATGCCGGTGTTGTCGGGGTGGAAGGCGAGCGGAATGAGGGTCTGGAAGCCGCCGGTCTGATCTTGGAGGTCGCGCAGCGCCAGCAGGTGGTCGATGCGGTTCTCGGCCGATTCCAAATGGCCGTACAGCATGGTGGCGTTGGAGTGCAGGCCAAGCTCGTGGGCTTCGCGGTGGACCCGCAGCCAGGTCGAACCGTCGGCCTTGTGTTCGCAAATCTGTTCGCGCACCACGGGGTCGAAAATCTCGGCGCCGCCGCCGGGCAGGCTGCCCAGGCCGGCGTCGCGGAATTCGGCGATCAGTTCCTTCGTCGGCTTGCCGCTGATCCGGCTGAACCAGTCCCACTCCACCGGCGTGTACGCCTTCAAATGAAGTTCCGGCCGTTCGGCGTGGACCAGTTCCAAAACGCGCTTGTACCAAGTGTACGGCTGTTTGTGATGCAACCCGCCGACGATGTGCATTTCCGTGGCGCCGCGCCGGCCGGCTTCGCGCGCCCGTTCGACGATCTGTTCGTCGGTGAAGAGGTAGGCTTTGTCGGATTTAAGATCAGCGCGGAACGCGCAGAAGTTGCAGCGGTAGACGCAGACGTTGGTGGGATTCAGATGGACGTTGATGTTGTAATAGGCGAAGTCGCCGTTCTTACGCTCGCGCACGACGTTCGCCAGCCGGCCGACGGCCAGCAGGTCGGGGTGGCGCTCCAGCACGAGGCCGTCGTCGCGCGTCAGCCGTTCGCCGGCTTCGACCTTGGCTTCAACCGCCCGAAACCAAGCGGCGGCGTCGGCCGAAACGGTGTAAGCCGTGGGGGCGGGGGTTTCCACGGCGGGGGGTTCAGCGTCCATCCACGTCCACCTTCGCACGACCATTCGCTTTCAACTTTCAGTCTTCACTGAAAATCATAGCAGGTCGCGGGGCGACGGCATCATTCGGTGCGACAATCCTTCCGCCGACCGGCCGACTGGGGTCGGGGTCAGGCGGCCGTTTCCTTCTTGGCCTTCTTCGGCTTCGGCGGAGCGGTGAACTCGTCGACGGTCAGCTTGCCGTCGGCGTCCTTGTCGAGGTTCTTGAACTGCTTCTCGCGCTTGGCGGCCTTCTCGGCGTCGAGCGGCTTCTTCCCCTTGAACTCGTCGAGCGAGAGCTTGCCGTCGGCGTCCTTGTCGCTCTTCTTGAACTGCGCGGTCTTCTCGGCCTTGATCTCTTCGGGGGTCTTTTCGACGGCCTTCTCCGCCGGTTTCTTCTCTTCGACCTTCGGGGCGTCGGGCTTTTTCTCTTCCGGCTTCTTTTCGTCGGCGGCGTATCCGAACGAGAACAGCGAGGCGGCGAGAACGGCGGCAGTGAAACGCATGAATCGATCTCCGTACGGAACCGCGGAAACTCCCAGCAACGGCCAAGCGGCCTGTACGGAAACGATGGTCGGATCGGGGGAATTATTCTTGCGGCGGGGAAAGTGATTCTGCGGGGGGGGTCTGAAAACGCCAACGGCCCCGGAGAAGCTCTCCGGGGCCGTCGTTGGTCAAATTGTATGGGCGAAGCGGTTCGGCTTACTGACCGAAATCGCCGCCGGTGACGTCGTTGGCGGCGACGGTGCCGATGGCCCGCATGATCGAAACGTCGGTCGAATCGGACAGGAAGTGGACGGTGCCGTCGCCCATGCAGACGTTGGCGCCGCCGGTGTGGTAGCTGCTGAGGCCGAGTGTACGGATGCCAGTGCCGTTGGCGGCGGTGGGCGGACTCGTGTAGTCGATGATGAGGGCGTCATCATCGCAGAGGGAACGAGGTGCGTTGGGGCCTTGGAAAGTCGTGACGAACGTGTTGAGATCGTGGCCGATGCCCCAGAACCAACCCATGCGACGCGGGCCGGTGCCGTTGGAGTTCGGGGCGGTGCTGAAGGTGGAGACCATGGCGTTGCCACATCCGTCGATCATGCTGGTGTACCAGGCTCCGACGGTCGGGCCGCCCTGGAATTGGTTGGCGGTGCTGGGCAGATTGGTCGGAAGTGTACCGCCGCCGTAGACTTCGGTGACGCCGGTCGGGTCGGCGCGGTCGCGGCCGAAGCGGGTTTCACCGAAGACCGCCGTCTTGCTGGTGCCGTCGAGCATGAGGTTCGTGCGGACGCCGGAGTAGCGGCCGAAGGGGCCGCCGGGGCTTTGGCTGTGTCCGGTGGGGCCGCGGCTGAACTTGTAGTTGGTGCCCTGCGGCCTAGTGAACGATTCCGAGGGGCACAATAAAATAGCGACCGAGGCGTTCATCGACGTGCTGTTGGCGAAGGCGCCGGTATCGCTCGTGTTGATATCAAAGTTCAGACCGTCGTACAGCGCCTGCTGGTCCATGTTCGGCAGCAGTAAAGCGACCCCCGACCACGGGAACGGCGAAGTGAGCACGTCGCTCGTGACGACCGAGCTGCCGGGCGGGTAGATGCCCATGTTCGATTCGTAGTTGGCCAGCGCGATGCCCAACTGCTTGAGTTGGTTGACGCATTGGCTGCGGCGGGCCGCTTCGCGCGCCTGTTGAATGGCGGGCAGCAAGAGGGCGACCAGAACGCCGATGATCGCGATGACCACGAGCAGTTCGATCAGCGTGAAACCGAGGCGTGTTGCTGAAACTCGGGCGAGTTTGGGTTTGTTTTGCATCGACGACTCCTTCAGTCGGACCACGAAACTTACTGCAACGCAAAATGCGAAAAACCAAATAAGGACGCTGTCAAGCTAGGTTCGCCGCTTCGGAGAGTCCAGTTTAGATTTGATGAATTTTGTACATACGCATTATAAGATGCGACGTTCGGGAGGACGGCCGACTCTCAACGGCCCGCTACGCCGCGAGGCTCTGGGGCGACCACGGTGGCGGTGCCGCCGCCGACGACATACACTGACCGGTACGGAAGCCGGCACGATAGGCGCGAACGGGGATGAAAACAGGCCCCTTCGCCAAACGACCGGCGGCGTCTTGACGAGCGGGTCTCGAAGCGGGGAACCATCACCAAATGTACCGACACGACGCTGCCTCGCAATTTCTCTGGATCGTCGTTCTTGCAGCCGCCGCGGGCGGGCCGCCCCTTCCCTTCGCGGCCGCCGCCGACTTCCCCGCGCTTGATCAGGTCAGCCCGGTGGAACTGCTTTGGCCGGCCGGAGCCCCCGGCGCGGTTGGTTCCGCCGCCGAGCAGACCGATCTCGACAAGCCCGCGGTCGCCGTCCTCTCGCCCGCCGCCCTACCCAACGCCGTCCTCAACGCCGGCACGGCCGTCGTTGTCTGTCCCGGCGGCGGTTACGGCGTCCTCGCCATGGGTCACGAAGGGGTCGACGTCGCCCGCTGGCTCGCCGGCCGGGGCGTCGTCGCGGTCGTGCTTCGCTACCGCCTCGCCCCACGCTACCAACACCCCAGCCCCCTTCAGGACGTACAGCGCGCCCTGCGGTGGACGCGCGCCAACGCCGAGCGACTGGGCGTGAAGGAAGACCGCGTCGGCGTGTGGGGGTTCTCGGCCGGTGGACACTTGGCCTCCACCGTCAGCACCCATTTCGACGAAGGAACGGCCGACGCCCCGGACCCCGTCGACCGGAAAAGCTGCCGGCCCGACTTCGCCGTGCTGGCATACCCGGTGATCTCGCTCGCACAGCCGTTCACGCACGCCGGTTCGCGGCGCAACCTGTTGGGCGAAAAGCCCGACCCGGCCTTGGTCGAAAGCCTCTCGAACGACACCCAGGTGACGAGCCGCACGCCGCCCACCTTCTTGTTCCACACCGGCGAAGACAAGGCGGTGCCGCCGGAAAACAGTATCGCATACTACTCGGCCCTGCGGAAAGCCGGCGTGCCGGCGGAGATGCACATCTACCAATCGGGCGTCCACGGCGTTGGCTTGGCGGCGGCGAACCCCCTGCTCGCCGACTGGCCCGACCGGCTGCGAAACTGGATGACGAGCCGCAACCTGCTGTCGCCGTCGTCCCGTTGATTCGTTGGGCGAGGAGGCGGAATGGACGCGGCGCGGCCGTTGCACGAGCTTTTCGGATTATGGTGGCAGGACTTCTTCCAAGACACGGCGGTCGAAGTCGAACTTGAGCGCGACCTGTCGCACCATAGTCAATTCCTCGACGTGGCGATCCGCCTTCCCGACGGGGCCGGCCCGCCGCCGCGCCGACCGCCCGACGGCTTCGAGGAACTGCGGCGCCACAACTTGGTGACGTTCAAATCGTACCACGAGGCGCTCGACGTCTGGCCGCTGAAGGAGCTGGCGGGCCACTACGTCAACTACCGCAAGCAGGTCGTCGCCGCCGACGGCGCCATGCATCCCGAGGCCGACTTTCGGCTGTACGCGGTGTGCGTGCGCCGGCCGCGCGAACTGGCCCGGCTGGGTCTGCTCCGGCCGGTCGCACCCGGCGTCTACGAAGTACGATACTTCAATGGGGTGCTGATGGTGGTGGTCGTCCACGAACTGCCGCTCGTCGAACACAACGCGGTGCTGCATCTGTTCAGCGCCGAGGCGAAGGCGGTTGCGTACGGCGCGACGCACTACCGCCCGTATTCCAGGCTGACGAGTACGCTGTTGTTGAGGTTCGTCGAACACTACAAGAAGGAGGGTCTGGACGTGATCGGCAAGGAACTGCTGGAAATGCACCGGCAAACGGTCAAGGAGGTGATCCAAAAGGCCTCCGTGGCGGAACTCTTGGAGCGGTTGACCCCCGAACAGCGCTTGGCGGGTCTGCCCGCCGAACAGCGCTTGGCGGGTCTGCCCGCCGAACAGCGCTTGGCGGGTCTGCCCGCCGAACAGCGCTTGGCGGGTCTGCCCGCCGAACAACGCCTGGCGAACTTGACGGAGAACGATCTGCGGAACCTCTCCCCTGAAGTGCGCGAGGCGTTCGTCAACCTTCAACGGCTGCTGAGCAAGCCCGCCCCGCCGCGATCTTCCTAAAAAAGCGCCCGACGCTCTTCGCCTCGGACCGCCGCCAACTGCAAGCGACAGGCAAGCCATGAACCCAGTCCGCGTGCCTTCCACCGAAGGCGTCGAACCGGCCGCCGCAACTTCCGTCGACCGGGCCGTCGACGTCGAACGCCTCGTCGTCGCGCTGGAACCGGCGGCGTTGTTCCTCGAACCGCGCCTCGTCCGCCGCATCTTCCGCGAACTCTTCGCCCCCGCCCTCTTCGGCCTGCGGCTGCCCCGTGACGGCCAACTGGCCGTTCCCAGTGCGGAACTGCTGAAGATCGTCGACCGCGACGAAATCGGCCTGACGCCCGACGCGCCCGTCCCCGCCGTCTTTCTGGTCTTCACCCGCCCCGACGCCGCGTCCTCGGCCGAGCGCGACCGTTCCACCCTCGTCGCCGATTGGCGCAGGCGGTTGTTCCACAACCGCCTGCACGCCGCGCTGGAATTCAACCTCGACGGCTCGGCCGACGATCGGTGGTCGCCCGCCGCCGTCCGCCGCCGCGTCTTACAGATCGGCGCCGTCGAATTCGACGAAGCGCGGCACGTCTTGCGGCAAGAGAATCTCTTACTGCCGCCGGCCGACGACCGCGAGGTCTTAGTCGAGTTCTTAGTCTTCTGGAATGAACTGCGCTACTTCTCGCCC
>JBOFFD010000363.1:0-3437 GCA_051648425.1 Planctomycetia bacterium | reverse complement strand
GTTCCATCGGCCGGCCGTTCAAAGTCGTGCGGTTTTCAGAATCCCTTGCTCGCGCGGCGGGCTATGAGAGTTGACGCCTGAAAGACCGCGGACGCGACCTACGAAGGGTCGCCCAGCCAGGCGTCGGCGACCGCGGCGTACAGGCCGGCGACGCGGGCCAGGTCGTTCAAATCAACCCATTCGTCCAGCGTATGCGCCCCGCCGCCCAGCGGTCCGTGCGTGATCGCGGGGACGTTCGCCAGGGCGTAGACGCTGTTGCCGTCGTCGACGAACGCCTTCGGCCCGTGCGGCAGCGGGGCGCCCAGTGAGACGGCGGCGCACCGCTCGAAGACGCCGACGAACGGGTGCCCGACATCGAGATCGAACGAGTCGCGGATGAATCGGAAGTCGATTTCGACCACCGCCCCCATCCGCGCGGCGGCGGCGTGCAGCCGCTGCGTGAATTCGCGGGCGACGGCGGCGCGGTCGGTCCCCGGCAGCCAGCGGCGCGTCCCTTCGATCCACAGTTCGGTCGGATCCTGGTTGTAGATTTCGCCGCCGTGGACCTGGCCGACGAACAAACTGGGGTAGCCCGCGACCGGGTCGGGCGGGCCGGCGCCCAGTTCCTCGCCGTACCGGCGGAGGTCGTCCAAGAGCGCGGCCGCCGCCTGGAAGACCAACGGCACCGCCGGCGGTGGCTGGTTCGCGGGCAAGACGCGGCGGACTTCGTGGCAGGCGGCGCCGTCGCGGCGCAGGGTCGCCTTCCAGGTCGCCGCCCCGCGGCCGCGGACGGGCAGGTGGTCGCGGACGGTTTCGGGAATCAGCACGGCGTCGCCGTGGACGCCGTCGCGCAGCAGCGTATCGAACTGTCGGCCGTCGCCCCAGGGGGCTTCATGCAGGTCGTGCGCGGTGAAGAGGACCGAGCCGTTTTTGGGAAGACCGGCCGCCCGCAGCAGCCGCAACGCTTCCACGAGCGCGACGACCGCCGCCTTCATGTCGCACGAACCGGTGCCGGTCAGCCGGCCGTCGACGACCCGCGGCGGCACGAACGGCAGGTGGACGGTGTCGAGGTGGCCGTCGAATTGCAGAGTCGGTCCGGGACGGCCGGACTCAAGCCGAACGACCACCGCCGGCGCGGCCGGGTGCCCGGCGGCCGGCCGCTCGATCAGGAAGCCGTCGGCATGAAGCAGTTCCGCGAGTAGATCGGCGGCCGCGCCGCAGGCACCGGTGATGCTGCGGACGCCGAGCAGCCGCAGGCAGTCGGCCGTGAGCCGCGGGCGGTCGACGGCGTCGATCCAGGCGGCAACGGAAGCGGCGGCGGGTGTCGTCATCCGGTCAGTGTATACGGCGGCGGCGCCCCTTTCCCCCGGCCGCGCGGTTCGTAACCTTTCCCTCGGAAGCGCCCCGAATCCCTCACGACGACCCGCCGAACGACCGTGGACGGGCGACCACCGGCCTCGAAGGAATCCGCATGAGCAACGCCGCCGAGAACGCCCCCGCCGATCCCCGCGGCCCGGTGTTGAAGTTGACCCCCGTCCAGTGGCTCATCTGCGGCATCGCCGCCCTCGGCTTCGCCTTCGACATCTACGAACTGCTGATGGCCCAGCAGATTCTGCCCGACGTCATTCCGCAACTCACCGGCGCCAAGCCCGGCACGCCCGAATTCAACATCTGGCGCGACCGGCTGTTCTTTCTGCCGGCGTTGGTTGGCGGCGCGTTCGGCCTCGTCGGCGGGTACCTTACCGACCGCTTCGGTCGTCGGCAGGTGTTGTTCTACAGCATCCTGCTCTACGCCTTCTCGGCCTTCGCCACCGGCTTCGTCACCACCATTGAAGCGTTGTTGGTGCTGCGCTGCCTGACGCTGATCGGCGTCTGCGTCGAGTTCGTGGCGGCCGTCGCTTGGATCGCGGAACTGTTTCCGAACGCCCGCCAGCGGGAAACCGTGCTGGGCTACACGCAGGCGTTCAGTTCGTTCGGCGGCTTCATGGTGGCGTTCGCCTACTGGGCGGCGGCCAAGTACGGCGCGATGCTGCCGGCAATTTCGCCGATCTACTGGGGCGACGGCCCGGTGCTGGGCGACGGCGTGCAAGAGGCGTGGCGCTACACGCTCATTTCGGGCGTCATTCCCGCGCTGCCGCTCATCGTCATCCGGCCGTTCCTTCCCGAATCGCCGGCCTGGCAGCAGAAGCGCGACGCCGGCACGCTGCGCCGCCCCAACATCGCAGAACTGTTTTCGCCCGCCCTGTTGCGCACGACCATCGTCACCACGATTCTGATGGCCTGCGCCTACGGCTCGGCGTTCGGCGCCATTCAACAAGCGCCGCAGATCGTCCGCGCCATGCCGACGGTGAAGGAACAGAAGCCGCCGGAACAGAAGACGTTGGCCGCCGAAACCCAGGGGTGGCAGGAGACCGGCGGTCTGGTCGGCCGTTTCGCACTCGCCTACTTGGTGATCCGCATCGCCTCACAACGGCTGCTGCTGGGTCTGTTCGTACTGCCCGGCCTGTTCATCGTGCCGTACGTCTTCTGCTCGCTGCCGCAGCAAGGTTTGAACGCGTTTCAGGTGGGGATGTTCGCCGCCGGCTTCTTCACGGTCGCGCAGTTCAGTTTCTTCGGAAATTATCTGCCGCGGATGTATCCGCTGCACCTGCGCGGAACCGGTGAAAGCTTCGCGGCGAACATCGGCGGGCGGATCTTAGGAACATCGGCGGCCCTCTTGACGACGCAGATTCAAACATACACCAACAGCCTGCCGTACGCCGCCGCCGGGGTCGCCTTCACCGTGTTCGCCGTCGCCCTCGTCACGCTGTTCTTCCTGCCGGAACCGAAGGAAGAAGACCTGCCCGAATAAGGAAACCGCTTCGCCGGCGCCGCCGTCGTTGGAAGCGCGGAATCCGCCATGCGTCTCTTAGTGATTGAAAACGGAACCCGCCCGGCCGCCGCCCTGCGCCAATCGCTGGTGGAGCAGGGGCACGGCGTCGACCCGGCCGACGGCGTCCAGGTCGGCGAAGACCTGGCGTTGACCGAACCGTACGACGCCATCCTGCTCGACGCCCCCGTCGGCGACGTCGACGAACCGGCCTTCTGCCGGCGGCTGCGCTCGTTGGGCGTCACCGCGCCTGTGGTGGTGTTGTCGCCGAAAAGCCGAACAGAGGACAAGGTCGCGGCGCTGGACGCCGGCGCCGACGAGTATCTCGTCAAACCGTTCGATTCCACGGAGTTGCTGGCCCGGCTGCGGGCGCTCTGGCGCCGGGGGACGGCGCAGCAGTCGGCGGTTCTGGCGTTCATGGACCTGCGGCTTGATTTGATCGCCCGCCGGGCCACCCGCGACGGCCGGCGGGTCAAACTGACGGCGAAGGAATTCGCCATTCTCGAATTCCTGCTGCGTCACCCCGACCGGGTTCTTACGCGCACGGCGATCGGCGAACACGTCTGGGACATGAATTTCGACCGCGACA
>JBOFFD010000362.1:0-2071 GCA_051648425.1 Planctomycetia bacterium | reverse complement strand
CTTACGAAGATAGGACGCGCCGCTGAGGAAAGCGGCGGCTATCAAAGAGGCTTAAGACTTCAGGGCGTACGCCGCGCGGTGGATCGGGCGGCCTTCGCGGCGGTACTTGCGCTCGAAATGCGAGAGGTAGTCAAGGTCGTCGTTCCCTGGTCGCGGCGGCGGCGCCGGAAGTTTCTCGAACTGCGGCAGCCCGGCCATCACCTCCAGCATCACGCCGAAATACTCTTCCACGTCGGTGGTCAGATACAACGGCGCGTTCGGCTTCAACGTCCGACCGATCTCCGTGATGAACGGTGCATTCACGATCCGCCGCTTGCGATGCCGCTTCTTCCACCACGGGTCGGGGAAAGAAATGTAGACCGCATCGAACGACGCCCCCGGGAACCGCGCGATCAGGCGTTGCGCGTCGGCGTTGACGACCCGTACGTTCGGCACGCCGCG
The DNA here is from genome assembly GCA_051648425.1 of Planctomycetia bacterium. GTDB lineage: Bacteria > Planctomycetota > Planctomycetia > Kolteriales > Kolteriaceae > JBOFFD01. The sequence goes on along the minus strand of JBOFFD010000362.1, from coordinate 1,630 downwards.
GCGGACCAATCGGTCGGCCGCCACCCGCAAAAACTTTCGCGCCCACTCGACGCCCAAAAAATTCACGTCGGGCCGTTCGCGGGCTTCGCGGAAAAGGAACAAGCCCTTGCCGCAGCCGACGTCGAGTTCCACCGGGCGGTCGTCGCCGAAAACCGCCGACCAATCATAGACGGCGGGGGCGTCGTCGCCGTTCAACCACACGTTCCGCCACGCCGGCGGCGTCGCGAACGGGTGGCGGCGAACGTAGACCCTGCTTTCCGGCGGGGCGTCGTCGTCCGGCGCGGAATCGTCGTCGACGGCGTCGGGCGATTCGTCGGGGTCTTCGTCGGAAACAGGATCGGCGTCGGCGAAGCCCACGGCTAGTTTTTCAACTGCATCGGGATGCCGATGATCCGTCCGTTGAAGACCATGACGTCGCGGACGAATCCTTGGATGTCGAACACCATCTGACGGGGGCTGTGCCGTTCGGTGTGGCCGACGAGCACCAGGCGGTCGCCGGGGCGGACCACGCCGCGGAAGCGGACGTCCTCCATGCCGCCGAAGCCGATGAAGTCGGCCACCGCGATGCGGAAATAGGAGGAATAGACGGTGCTGAGCTGGGCGGCCGCCTCGCAGATCAAGACGCCCGGCAGCAGCGGGTACCCAGGCAGGTGGCCGCGAACCCAGAACTCGTCGTCGCGGACGTCTTTGTAGCCGGCGATGAGGTGCCGATCGGAATCCAGCAGGGTGATGGCCGTCAGATGCTCCATCTCGAACCGTTGCGGCAGAATCTTGCGAATGCCTTCCTGATCGAGGACGACCGCGGTGGGGATGTCGGTGGTTTCGAGAATGGCGCGCGGCGGCATCCGCTGGTTTCCTGCAATCTGAAATTCATCGCCGGCCGAGGGTCGGCCCCGGCCGCGAAAGGAGTTTCTAGAAAACGACCTAGCTCCCTGCAACCCGAGCCGCGCTAGGGAATCGTCTTGACGGCCGAACCGCCCTTGAGCGTCTTCAGTTCGACGGTGTAGGGACCGGCGCCGGTCGCCAGCCACCGCAGATGGACGGCCCGTTTGCCGGGGACGGCGTCGATCTTCAGCGCGGCCGGCCGGCGCTTCTGTTCGACGACGTCTTCAGCGAAAAACGGGTCGAGCGACCGCCACGCCGCCAGAACGGCCACGTTCGGTCCGGTCAGCGTCGCCACGTCCGGAGCCGACAGCTTCCGCGACACGTCGACCGCCAGCCGCGTCGGCACCAGCCGGTCGTTCGAGACGACGGCGTCGATTTGCTTGAGGCCGCCGCCGAGGTCGCGAACCGTTACGGCGTCGACCGACACCAACGGCATCTGGTCGGCGTGGTAAAGGGTGAACGCCATGTTGCGGTGACATTCCTCTTCCAACAAAAACGACGGCGGCTGCCGTTGCCACGTTTTTTTCAGACCACCGATCTCGATCTTACCGTATTGCGGATGGTCGTACTCCTTCCAGGGGACGAAGCCGTCGCCGAAGAGAAGCAGTTTATTGAACTTGTGAACTTGCTCCGGAGCGCCGAAGAACATGCCCTTGGCGTCTTGGCGGAAGAAGTTGAACGGCGTATTCAGTTCGTTGGTGAACGCCATCACGCCCAGCATGTCGTAGAACCAGTCGGTTTCGCC
>JBOFFD010000361.1:0-2728 GCA_051648425.1 Planctomycetia bacterium | reverse complement strand
CCGGACGGCAGGGTCGGCACGCGCAACTACGTCGCCATCGTGTCGACGGTGAACTGTTCGTCGCACACCGCGAAACTGGTGGCGCGGCGGTTGGAACCGGAAATCAAGGCGAAGTATCCGAACGTCGACGGGGTCATCGCTGTGACGCACGCCGGCGGCTGCGGCATGGCGCACGACGGCCTGGATCGGCGCAATCTTCAGAAGACGCTTGCCGGTTACGCCCGGCATCCCAACGTGTTCGACTACGTCGTGTTGGGTTTAGGATGTGAAACCAACCATGCCGGCGATCTGTTCACCGCCGAGCATCTGTTGGGCAATCTAAGACGGCCGCCGCCGCTCGTAACGATTCAAGGTTCCGGCGGGATTGAAAAAGGGGCGGCCGACACCCGGGCCGCCCTCGAAAAGATCCTTCCTGCGGCGAACGAAGCGCGACGGACCCGGCAGCCGGCGTCTAAGATCGTCTTAGCGACGAAGTGCGGCGGCAGCGACGGCTACAGCGGCATCACCGCTAACCCGGCCTTGGGCGTCGCCAGTGATCTGTTGGTCGCGCAGGGCGGTACGTCGATCTTGGCCGAGACGACGGAAATCTACGGCGCCGAGCATCTGCTGACGCGGCGGGCGGTGTCGCGCGAAGTCGGTGAAAAACTGGTCGAGCGGATTAAGTGGTGGGAGTGGTACACCGCGATTTTCGGCGCGGCCATCAACAACAATCCGTCGCACGGCAACAAGGCGGGCGGGCTGACGACGATCTATGAAAAATCGCTCGGCGCTGTGGCGAAGGCCGGCCGCAGCGCGCTTGTCGACGTGTATCAGTACGCCGATCCGGTGACGGCCGCCGGGTTGGTGGTGATGGATACGCCGGGGTTCGATCCGGTGGCGGTGACGGGCATGGTCGCCGGTGGCGCGAACGTGGTGGTGTTCACCACCGGCCGAGGCAGCGTTTTCGGGTGTAAGCCGGCCCCGTCGATCAAAGTGGCGACGAACTCGCCGCTTTACGAATTCATGATCAGCGACATGGATTTCGATGCGGGGGTCGTCCTGGCGGGCGTACCGATGGAAACGGTGGGCCGACGGATGTTGGACGAAATCCTGGCGGTCGCCTCGGGCAAGCCGACGAAGAGCGAAGCCCAGGACGTGGGCGACGACGAGTTCGTGCCGTGGACGATCGGCCCGACGCTCTAAGACGGTCGGCCTCTCAACGCCTGCCGTATTTCAGACTCGTCATACAGCGCTCGAACGCCGGCTTCAGCGTCGCCCAGTCTTTCGGCGTGCAGACGCAGGTGACCTCGAACGTGTTAGTGCCGGTGATGACCGTCGCCCGCCAGCCGCGCAGCTTCGAGAAGCCGGAAGTCGCGTTGAATTCGGACCGTCTCGATTTGCCGAAGCCGCACGCGAACGGTTCCATTTTCTGTTCGGCGTAGTCGGTGTATCCCTGCAGTTCGATGAAGTCTTCCTTGCGCGTTTCATGGACGCGCGCCACCGTTTCCAGGTCGCTGTCGGTCCCTTCGTCGCCGTCGCCGGATTTAGCGATGTCGCCCATGAGTGATCCCACCAGCGACTGCTTCACCTGCAACGTGGCGCCGCTCTTCTTATAACGGCAGAAGTATTTTCCGGGGACGCCGCCGGCTTCTTCATCCCAACCGACGGGATGGTCGATCGAAAAGACGCCTTCCGCCGAGTTGTAGTTGGCGAACTCGGCGGGCGCCGTCATCGGAGTGCCCTTCATGCCGCGGAGCGTGATCGCAAGGAAGAAGACGACGCCCGCCACCACAACGAACGCCAGCACGCCGCCACCGATAAGAAGCTGCCGCGACGGTCCGGAGGCCTTCTTTTTTTTCTTCTTTTTCTTTTTGGCGCCGGTTTCCGCCGGCTTTTCCGCCTTCTGTTCTTCGGACGACGGCGGCAGCGGCGGCGGCGCGTCCGACTTTTTCTTCTGCTTCACGGGGGCGTCGCCGACGGCGAAACTTTGTTCGCACTTCGGGCAACGAATCTTCTTCTCCGCCGGCGGCGCTTCGTTCAGACGAAGTTTGGCTCCGCAATGTGGGCAGGCGATCGCGACGGCCTGGGTCATCGACGTCGTCTCCAAGAAAAGAGCCATCCGAGGGCAACGCTTTTCTATTTTGCGACGGAGTTCCCACCGGAGCAAGCCCGTTCGTGACCGAAAAGCTTTTCGCCATTAGATGCGCGGCGCGCATCCGCCGCCGATCGTCGGCGTCGTTCGCCGGAACGACGAACCGGTTCGTCTGGCGTTGTTTTTCGCGCTGGGCTAGATTTCGTCGGTTTTCGGACGCATGGATGCGAGAACGACGCCGATGGCTCAGGCGAGCGCCTACGACAGGCCCTTTGTACTTCACGTGCGAGTGGTGACGGGCGCCGGCGGCGGGCCGGACAAGACCGTTCTCAACTCGCCCCGCTATCTTCGTCCGTTGGGGTACGACGCCGTCTGCGCCTTTCTGCATCCGCCGGGAGACCCTGGCGTCGAAATCCTGCGGCAGCGAGCCGACCGTTGGGACGCGCCGACGGAAATGATTCCCGACCGCGGCCCCCTCGACTTCGAGTCGACCCTCCACCTGCTGAACCTCTGCCGCCGCCGGCGCGTTTCGATCTGGCACGGTCACGACTACAAAAGCAACGCCATCGGCCTGTTGCTGCGACGCTTCCACCCGATGAAACTGGTCACCACCGTCCACGGCTGGGTGCGCCACACCAAGCGGACGAAGTTGTACTA
>JBOFFD010000360.1:0-3347 GCA_051648425.1 Planctomycetia bacterium | reverse complement strand
GTGGGCGGCGCCGGCGCCGCCGACGACCTCTCCTTCACCACGGTCAGCACCAACCCCGGCGGCCTGTCGCCGAACTACCTGTTCAGCTTCCTGCCCGCCGGCAACTTCGGCGTCAGCGTTTCGGGCACCGGCGGCAGCGGCGGCGTGCCGCTCAACATGTCGCTCACCGACAGCGTCAACAACGGCGCGCTCGACCCGGCCGCGACCGTAAGCACGACGCTGACAACGGGCCAGAACCGCACCGACATGGACTTCGGCTACCAGGGCAACGCCAGCCTGGGCGACTACGTCTATTACGACGTCAACGGCGACGGCGTCCAAGACGCCAACGAACCGCCCATCCCCGGCGCGACGGTGACGGCCACCTGGTTCGGCGCGAACGGCGCGTTCGGCGGCGGCGACGACGTCGTCTTCACCACCACCACCGACGCCAACGGCCTCTACACCTTCCCCGGCATCCCTGCCAACGCGCTGGTCGGCTCCACCCCCAACTACCGCGTCGACTCGACCGCACCGGCGAGCTTCCCGACACTCACCGACAGCATCAACAACGGCGTCTTGAGCGCGACCGACCCGGTCGACGTGCAGGTGTCGCCGATCAACGGCAACCCGCTCAACGACCGTGTCGACGTCGACTTCGGCTACCGCGGCACGGCGCAACTCGGCAACTTCGTCTGGCACGACCTCAACGGCAACGGTCGGCAGGACGGCGGCGGCGAGGTGGGCATCGACGGCGTGCCGGTCGACCTCTTCTTCGACCGCAACAACGACGGCGACTTCCTCGACGCCGGCGAAAACGTGGCTCTCGCCAGCACCACCACGATGGGCGGCGGGGCGTACAGCTTCACCAATCTCGCGGCCGGCAACTACCAAGTGGTGTTCGGCGCCACCGGCATGTTCGTCCGCACCGTGCGGGACTCGTCGGTCGCCACCGACGCCACCGACAGCGACGGCGACCCGACCACCGGCCGCACCGGCACCTATGCGCTGGCCAACGGCGCGAACAACCAGACCGTCGACCAGGGCTTGTACATCCCGCTGAGCCTCGGCGACCGCGTCTGGTACGACCTGAACAATGACGGCGACGACGAAGCCGGCGCCGAAATCGGCGTGCCCGGCGTCACCGTCAACGCGACGTGGCTCGGCACCGACGGCCTGCCCGGCGGCGTGGGCGACGCGGCCGACGTGCTGTTCACCACCACCACCGGCGCGAACGGCGAGTGGACCATCGCCAACCTGCCACCCGGCGAGTACACGGTCGCCCTCGCGGGCGGACCTGACATTTTGGTACAGACCTTTGAACTCGACGAAGGCTTCTCGCCGACGAGCACCTTTACGACGCCGTTCGTCACCCCGGTGACGGCCACCTCCGGCAACGACCGCGTCGACGTCGACTTCGGCGTCCGCGGCACCGGCTCCGTCGGCGACCGCGTCTTCCTCGACGTCAACGCCAACGGCGTCTTCGACGCGGGTGAAGGCATCGCCGACGTCACCGTGACCCTCGTCGGCGACCTCGACGGCAACGGCACGGTGGAGGGCGACGAGACCCTTACCACCACGACCGACGCCGACGGCTTCTACCAGTTCCCCAACCTCCGCACGACGGCCGCCGGCGTGCCGTACACCGTCACCGTCGTCACCTCGACCCTGCCGCAAGACGGGGCCGGCAACCCGATCGCCAACACCGTCGACCCCGACACCGTCGGCGCCGGCAACAACACCTCCTCGGTGACCTTGGTCGGACCGGGCGCCACCAACCAGGCGCAGGACTTCGGCTATCGCGGCCCCGGCCGGATCGGCGACACGATTTTCCTCGACGTCGACGGCGACAACGCCTTCGACGCGGGTGAGGGAATCACCGGCGTCACCGTTCGTCTCACGGGCGACGTCGACGCCGACGGCATCGACGAAACGTATTTCGCCACGACCAACGCGGCCGGCGTCTACGATTTCTCGAACCTGCCGGTCTTCGACCGCGACGGCGCCCTGATCACGTGGACGGTCACGGTCGACCCGCTCGGCACGACGCTGCCGGCCGGCGTGACCAACACCGTCGATCCGGACGGCGGCAACGACGGCACCTCGTCGCTGACGCTCGTCGCGGCCAACCCGATCGACCTCAATGAGGACTTCGGCTACCGCGGCGTCGGCTCGATCGGCGACCGCGTCTTCCTCGATCTCAACGGCGACGGCGTCTGGAACCCCGGCGAAGGGATCACCGGCGTCGACGTGACCCTCACCGCCGACGTCAACGGCGACGGCGTCGCCGAGTCGTTCACCACCACCACCGACGCCGACGGCTTCTACCAGTTCGGCAACCTGCCGATCTTCCAGAACGGCGGCGTGACGCCGGTCTCGTACACCGCGACGATCGACACGGCCGACCTGCCGGCCGGCGTGACCAACACCATCGACCCCGACGGCGGCACGATCGACAGTTGGACCGGCGACCTCGTCGCCGACCCGACCCTTGACAACGTCGACTTCGGCTACGTCGGGACGGGTTCGCTCGGCGACCGCGTCTGGATCGACGCTGACGCCGACGGCGTTCAAGATTCCCTCGCCTTGGAACCGGGCCTGCCGAACGTCGGCGTGATGCTGATCTTCGCCGGCCAAGACGGCCTCTTCGGCGGCCCCGACGACCTGACGACCACGGTCGTCACCGCGCAGGACGGCACGTACACCTTCGGCAACCTCGCCCCGGGCAACTATCGGGTGTCCGTGGCCACCGGCGGCGGCGCCCAGCAGGTGCCGGGCAACATGACGCAGACGTTCGACCTCGACGGCGTGAACACCGCGCACAACGCGACGCGCCCGCTGGCCGACGGTGAGAACGCCACGGACGTCGACTTCGGCTACGTCGGCAACGCCAGCCTCGGCGACCGCGTCTACATCGACCAGGACGTCGACGGCTTCCAGGATCCGTCCGAACCAGGCATCCCCGGCGCCACCATTCAGCTCACCTGGTCCGGCCCGAACGGTACGCTCGGCGACGCCGACGACGTCGTCTTCACCACGACCACCAACAGCACCGGCAACTACGTCTTCAACGGCCTGCCCGTCTACGGCGCCCCCGACGACTACCAAGTCGAAGTGGTCGGGTTGCCGATCGCCGGCTTGAACCTCACCGACAGCCTCGACGACGGCGTCGACGGCGGCACGCCGTCGCCCATCAACCCGATCGTCGTGCAGGTTTCCGGCACGAACGGCGACCCGCTGAACGACCGCCGCGACGTCGACTTCGGCTACGACGGCCTCAGCACGCTGGAAGGCACCGTCTACCGCGACGACAACAACAACGGCGTGCAGGACATGGGCGAACCGGGCATCGCCGGCGTCACCATCAC
>JBOFFD010000359.1:0-4013 GCA_051648425.1 Planctomycetia bacterium | reverse complement strand
CACGACCTAACCCGAGCGACGTACCGGAAGCCATGAAAAACCACGACCCCGCCCGCCGCGCCGCTTCGCCGCACGGCCTCTTGGCCGTCCTTCTCGTCGGCGCGACGACCGCCCCGCTCTTCGCGGCGTCGCCGGTCCTTAACAACATTACGCCCCGCGGCGCGCAGCGCGGCGTCGAGACCGACATCGTCTTCCAAGGCGCCAACCTCACCGACGCCGTCGAAATTCTCTACTTCTCGCCCGGCTTCACCACCGTCAAACTGGAAGCGCCCGACGCTTCGCAGGTGAAAGTCCGCCTCAAGCCGAACCCCGACTGCCGCCTCGGCGAGCACGTCCTGCGGGTGCGTACCAAGACGGGCGTCAGCGAGATGCGCACCTTCTACGTCGGCGCCCTGCCGACCGTCGCCGAAACGGAACCGAACAGCGAGTTCGCCGCCCCGCAAAAGATCCCGTTCAACACGACGGTGGCCGGCGTCGCCGACAATGAAGACGTCGACTACTACCAGTTCGAGGCGAAGAAGGGCCAGCGGCTCGTCGCCGAAGTCGAAGGGATGCGGCTCGGCAACACGCTCTTCGATCCGTACGTCGCCATCCTCGACGCCAAACGGTTCGAGTTGGCCGCCTCCGACGACACCGCCCTCATCCTGCAAGACCCGGTCGCCTCGGTCGTCGCCCCGGAAGACGGCCTCTACACCGTCATGGTCCGCGAAAGCGCCTACGCCGGCGACGGCAACTGCGCCTACCGCGTTCACGTCGGGTCGTTCCCCCGGCCGATCGCCGTCTTCCCGCTGGGCGGCAAGATGGGCGACGAAGTCGAAGTGAAGTTCCTTGGCGACCCCGCCGGCGACATCGTTCAGAAGTTCAAGCTGCCGGCCAAGCCGATCGCCGAGTTCCCGATCTTCGCCGAGCAGAACGGCCAGTCGGCGCCGTCGTCCAACCCGTTCCGCGTCGTCGAATTCGGCAACGTGCTGGAAGTCGAACCGAACGACGCCCTGACGAACGCCACCGCCACCGCCGAACCCCTGCCGATGGCCTTCAACGGCGCCATCGGGCAGAAGAACGACTACGACTACTTCAAGTTCAAGGCGGCCAAAGGCTCGACCTACGACGTCCACGTCTACGCCCAACGGCTCGGCTCCGCCCTCGACCCGGTGGTGCATCTCTTCAACACCGCCGGCGGCGTCTTGATCGGCAACGACGACGCCGTCGGTCAAGACAGCTACCTTCGCTACACCTTCCCCGAAGACGGCGAATACCTCGTCCGCGTTTACGACCACCTGCTGAAGGGCGGCTTCAACTACACCTACCGCGTCGAGTTTCAGCCGGTGAAGCCGCTGCTGCAAGTGTCGATTCCGAAGTTCGGCCGGTACTCGCAGGAACGACAGACGATTCCGGTGCCGAAGGGGAACCGCTTTGCCCAACTGTTGACCTTTACGCGCACGAACTTCGGCGGCGACCTGATCGTCGAGGCCGACGCGCTGCCGCCGGGCGTCACGATGTCGTCCGACGTCGTGTCGGGGAATCTGACGCAGATTCCGGTGCTGTTCGAGGCCGCCCCCGACGCCGTCCTGAGCGCGGTGCTGACGAACCTCTCGGCCCGCCACGCCGACGCCAACCAGAAGATTCGCGGCGAATTCGAGTTGTCGGCCGACTTGGTCGTCGGCCCCAACCAGGCGATCATGCGGACTTGCAGCGCCGACCGCGCCGCCGTCGCCGTCACCGAGGAAGCCCCGTTCAAGATCGATATCGTCGAACCGAAGGCGCCGCTCGTGCAAGGCGGATCGATGATGTTGAAGGTCGTGGCGACCCGCAAGCCCGACTTCAAGGCGCCGATCACGCTGCAGATGCTGGTCAACCCGCCGGGGGTCGGTTCGGCGGTGACGGTCGCGATCCCCGAAGGACAGAACGAAGCGTATTACGCGCTCAACGCCAACGGCGACGCGGAACTGAAGAAGTCGAAAATCGCCATCCTGGCCAACGCCCCGACCGCCGCCGGCGTGGTGTGGACGTCGTCGCAGCTCGCGTCGATCCAAGTCGCGCCGCCGATGGTGACGGCGCAGCTTCAAATGGCCGCCGCCGAGCAGGGGCAACCGGTGGAAGTGGTCGTCAAGCTGGAACAGACGGTGGCGTTCGACGGCAAGGCGAAGATGCAGCTCGTCGGCCTACCGCCGCTTTGCACCACCCAAGACATCGAGATCACCAAGGACATGAAAGAGGCGGTTTTTAAGGTCACGGTCGACCCGAAGACGCCGCCGGGCCAGCATAAGACGATGTTCTGCGTGCTGACGATCGTGAAGGAAAACGAGCCGGTGGTTCACAACTTGGCCGGGGGCGGGGTGCTGCGGGTCGATCCGCCGCCGCCCCCGAAGCCGAACGCGCCGCCGCCTCCCCCGCCGCCGCCGGCGGCCGCCGGAACCCCCGCGCCGCCGCCGCCTCCCCCGCCGGCGGCTCCCGCCCCGGAGAAACGGCTGACGCGCCTGGAGAAGCTCCGGCTGGAACAGGCCGAGCGCGCCAAGGCCGGCAAGTAGACGCTAAGATCGGTTTAAGTTTTCCCTAAGACCGCCGGCCCGCAAGGCCCGCAAGGCCCGCAAGGCCCGCAAGGCCCGCAAGGCCCGCAAGGCCGGCGATGACACCCATGAACAATGCAGCGCCCTCGACGCGATCCAACGTAAAACGGGAAAGAAACGCTATGACATTCCGCTCTCTGACGACCGCCGCCGGGGCGTTCGCGTTGGTCGCGCTGCTCGCCGGTGGAGCCTTCGCCCAGGCGCCCAGCTTGGTCAAGGTCCAGGTCTACCCGACCAACATCGGCCTCGAGACCGCCCGCGACCGTCAAAGCGTCGTCGTGCAGGCGCTCTATTCCGACGGCGTCACCCGCGACGTCACCGACGAGGCGAAGTACACCTTCGCCAACCCGGCCCTCGTTCAGATGACGAAGAACGTCGTCACGCCGAAGGCCGACGGCGCCACCGAACTGACGGTTGAATACAGCGGCCAGACGCTGAAACTGCCGGTCGCGGTGAAAGACGCCGCCGCCGACCGCCCCGTCAGTTTCCGCCTCGACGTCATGCCGATCTTCATGAAGGCGAACTGCAACACCGGCAGTTGCCACGGCGCCGCCCGCGGCAAGGACGGCTTCCGTCTGTCGCTTTTCGGCTACGACCCCGACGGCGACCACTTCCGTCTCACCCGCGAAATGAACACCCGCCGCGTCGACCTCGCCGTCCCCGGCGAATGCCTGCTGGTCGAAAAGTCACTCGGCACCGTGCAGCACACCGGCGGCAAGCGTTTCGAAGCCGGCAGCGAATCGCACCAGACGCTGCTGCGCTGGCTCGAGGCCGGCGCCCCGAACGACGCCCCCACCGTCGCCACGCCCGTCTCGATGGAAATCATGCCGACGCAGGCGGTGCTCGAAGGCGCCGGCGCCATTCAGCGCATGACCGTCCGCGCCAAGTATTCCGACGGCACCGACCGCGACGTCACGAACCTCGCCCTCTTCCTGTCGAACAACGACGGCTCCGCCGCCATCTCGCCCGAAGGCGTGGTCACCGCCGGCGAGCGCGGCGAGGCGTTCGTCATGGCCCGCTTCGCCACCTTCACGGTCGGCTCGCAGGTCATCACGGTGCCGAAGGGGTTGCAGTACAGCTTCCCGCCGGTCCCCGAAAACAATTACATCGACGTCCTGGTCAACAACAAGTTTAAGAAGCTGCGCATCCTGCCGTCCGACGTCTGCACCGACGAAGCGTTCCTGCGGCGGGTTTACGTCGACGTCGTCGGCGTGCTGCCCACCCGCGCCGAGTACGACGCCTTCAACGCCGACCAGGATCCGAAGAAGCGCGAAAAGGTCGTCGACCAACTGCTGAACCGCAAAGAGTTCGCGGAAATCTGGGTCATGAAGTGGGCCGAGCTGCTTCAGGTCCGCACCATTAACGAAGTCGCGTACAAGCCGATGCTGCTGTATTACAACTGGCTGCAGGAGCGGGTGCAGAACAACGTGCCGATGGACGTGATCG
>JBOFFD010000358.1:0-1989 GCA_051648425.1 Planctomycetia bacterium | reverse complement strand
GAGTACACGGCGGAAGTCGGGTTGCGGGCGGCGGCGCGGGCGGCCGTCGGTCGGCCGACGCTGGTCGCGCAGACGTTGGTTTGGCGCGCCGGCGGCGTGACTTGGGAAGTGTTGGCCCGACAAAGCGTGCTTGGAAAGTCGTTGAGTCAAAGCGGAGCGTTGGACGCCGCTCGAACCGTCTTCGGGGAAATGGAACAGAAGGACCGCCGGCGGGATGAACAAGGCCCGATCGGCGGCGGCCCGGCGGCGACGGACGGCCGGCGCGCCGCCGACGGTTTGTTGGTCGCGTTGAACCCCGACCCGCGCGGCTCGGGGGCGGCGGCGACGTTGGTGCTGGAGGCGGCCGCCAATCTGCGGCGAGGGGACGTGATTCGAGCGGGGCATGGGAACAGTGCGGCGGCCGTCCAGTCGACGCCGGCCGACGGCGAGGTCGTTCGGCAGGTGCTGGTCCAGACGCGGCCGACCCGGGCCGACGCTCTACCCGGAACAGAGGTGAGGGTGACGATCGCCGTGTCGAAATGGAATGGTCGATCGGCGAAATGGATGACGGCGCGGCCGACGGTCGTCCGGTGGTCGGCGCCGAAAAAGATGAAGAACGGCGAGTCGGTCGGGGCCGCGTTCGCCGGTTGGCTGACGAAGGAAATCACCGATCGGCCGGCGAAAAAGACGACGGCGGCTCCGATCCCGGCCCAGTTCGACTTCGCTCGCGCGCGATGATACCCGACTCGTGTCCGACGCCGTAGAATACCTCGCGGAAGACTCTGTTTTTGCAACGCATCGAAAAGGACGGGATATGGCGCGACGAGGCGGCAAAGGTCCGACGCGGTTGGATCTTCGGCGGCAGGCCGAGGCAGCCGAACGGGTGGAGACGGAACGCGAGGACGAAGTCGAGATCGTCAGCAACGACGACGACGATGACGACGACGACGACGATGAAGACTCTCCTCTCGGCGGTGGGGGCGACGACGACGACGAAGTTGCGGTAGCCGTCGAAGAGGAAGAGGAAGAGGTCGTCAAGCCGAAGAAGAAGGCCGTTAAGAAGGTCCGCAAGAAGGCCGTCAAGAAGAAGGTCGAGTCGCAGCGGATGCGGATGACTTGGGGCGTCTTCGACAACGGCAACAATCAGGTCGGGTCGTTCCCGTACCCCGACAAGGAGGTCGCCGAGAAGCGGGCGGCCGACTTAACCGCCAAGGGTAAGTTCCACTTCGTGCAGCCGGTCCGCGAGCCGATCCCCGAAGATTGACGCCGCCGGCGCGGCGGCGAGCTTCAAAACGAAAAAGCCCCCTGGAACCGATTCGAGTTCCAGGGGGCTTTTCTTTTTCGGATTCACAGCCGGCGGGCGGTTACTGCATTTCGCGCATGGCCTTCTTCGCCGCCTTGATCGCCTTTTTCTGCGGGGCCTGTTGCGCCTTCATGAGCGGGTCGACGACGCCGCCGCCCTCGCGGGGGTCGGCCATCGCCGGCCCATCGACTCCTGGAACGCCCAAACCGATCATCGGAGGCGGAGCGGCGGGTTTGAACTGTTCGATCAGATCCTTGTAGGCCGTCGCGATGGCGGCTCGCTTTTCATCGTTCAGATCCGCTTCGGCGTCGCGTCGAATGAGGTCGCCGAAGGCGTTGATCGAAACGAGTTCCTTGGGAACATTGAAATTCTGCGTCTCCTTGGAAGGCAGAACCCGCCTCTCGGTCCCGCCCTCGATGTCGAGCAGCAGCGTCGACGTGTCGAATTCCTTCTTGACGTCGACTTCCTTCAGTTCCCACAGTTTCTTTTCTTCGTCGAAGCCGACGATCGAAACGGTCTTCTTGCTCGGCGGCGTGCCGATGATGTCGCCCGGTTCGTGGACGAAAACCGTATTGATCCATTCGCCGTACTTCGCGTCCCAGCGCTGGACTTCGATTTCCGCGCGGTCGGGCGTCTTCGCCTTCTGCTCGGCGATGTAGTACTGAATGTCCGGCTCGACGTACACGTCGGCGCTGGCGTCGCTCCAG
>JBOFFD010000357.1:0-2925 GCA_051648425.1 Planctomycetia bacterium | reverse complement strand
CGCGGGCGACGCCCCCTTCGACGCCGTCGTCTTCGACATGGACGGCACGATGTTCGACACCGAACGCCTTTACTTCGCCGCCGGCGAGGAACTGCTGGGCCGCCGCGGCCTTTCCTTCACCGCCGAACTGCAACACCGCATGATGGGCCGGCCGGCCGCCGCCGCCCTCGGCGAGCTGCGCGACCATCACGCCCTCGACGACTCCATCGATGAACTCCGCCGCGAATCGTCGGTCATTTTCGACTCTCTGCTCGACGGCAACCTGCGGATGATGCCCGGCCTGCTCGACGCTCTTCGCCGCATCGACCGCGCCGGCCTGCCGACCGCCGTCGCCACCTCCACCGCCCGCGACCTCGCCGTCCGCATGCTCTCCAGCTTCGATCTGCTGCCGCGCTTCCGCGTTGTCTTCACCGGCACCGACGTCGTCCACGGCAAGCCCCACCCCGAGATCTATCACAAGACCTGCGCCGCCCTCGGCGTCGAACCGCGCCGCACCCTGGTGCTGGAAGACAGCTACAATGGCGTAGTGGCGGCGGCCGACGCCGGCTGCCGGGTGGCCGCCGTTCCGCACGAGCATTCCCGGTCGTTCGACTTTTCACGGGCCGAACGGGTGGTCGACGGCTTGGACGATCCGCGCTTGTGGGAGTTCGCGGGACTATGAAACACTCGGCCGCCTCGTTCGCGTTTGTCTTCTGGATCTTTGTCCTCGCGGCGGGCGTCGGGTGCGGCCGGAAGCCGGGGTTCGCCGGCAAGTCGGTCGCGGAATTGACCGTCCTGCTCGGCTCGGTGACGGCGAAAGACCGCGCCGACGCCGCGATGGGCCTGGGCAAACTCGGGAGGGAAGCCGCCCTGGCGACGCCGGCCCTGGCTGCGGCGCTAAAGGACGGCGATCGACAAGTGCGGCAGTTGGCCGCCGACGCCCTGGGACGGATCGGCGCTCCCGAAGCGGCGTCGGCAGTACCGGCACTGGCCGACGCGCTGGGGGACGAAGACGCCGCCGTCCGGCGGATGGCGGCGGTGTCGCTCGGCAAACTCGGCCCAGCCGCCGCCGCCGCGATTCCCGCCTTGAAGAAAACCGCGAAGGACAAAGCCCCGATCGTCCAATCCGCCGCCGAAGCCGCCCTGAAAAAAATCACGGCGAACTAGTGCCTCGTCCGTCAGAGCCCGAAGCGTGAGCGAAGGTCCGGACGGAGCGGCCCGCTGGACGATTCCTTTTCCTGCTCGACGGCATCGGATTCGACTCCGGCGGTCATCCCGTCCGGACCTTCGCTGACGCTTCGGGCTCTGATGGAAACGTCGCCCGCATCATCGCCGCGATCTCTTTTTCACCCGCACCGCCCTCGGCTTCCAGCGCGGCGGCGACCTGCCGTCGGCGTTCCAGCGGATGATTCTGACTCAGCTTGAACTTCCCTTCCCACCGTGCGATCCGCAGGCGGAACGCCACGATCCCCGGCAGCAGTTTTTCCGCCACCGCTTCCGACCGTTCCATCGTCCAAGGGACGGGCCGTCCCCCTTCCACGACTTCCATCAGCCGGCCGAGCATCGCCAGCGCCTCGTTGGGGTCGTCGACGATTTCCAGCCGACCGTAGGCGTGGACGGCGGCGTAGTTCCAGGTCGGCACCACGTCTTCCGCCGCGTACCAGGTCGGCGAAATGTAGGCGTGCGGGCCGTCGAACATCGCCAGCGACTCGCCGACCGCGCGCACCGCCTGCACGTTCATGTGGGCCGTGTGCCCCTCCAACACACCGAGCGGTGCGTCGTCCGCCGTGAGCAGGAGCGGCAGCCGAACCGCCGTGGGTCGGCCCGCGACGTCGACCGAAACCAGCGTGGCGAAGAAGTGCCGCCGCGCGAAGGCGTGCAGGGTCGGAAGGTCGTCGATCCGAAACGCCGGTGGAATGTACACGCTCGCCCTCTTCGGAAAAGCAACGACCGCCGGCGACTTCGCTATAAAACACCGTCGCCGCCACACCCCTCAAGGAGTACAAGGATGACTTCGCCGACGCCAAGGTTCACCCGCCGCCCCCTTCCCTTCGGACCGTCGTTCGCCGCCCTGCTGTTCGGCGCGACGCTCGCTTCCGCCGCCGCCCCGACCTCCGCTTCGGACGCCGAGCCGGCGGTTTGGACGCAGTGGCGCGGGCCGACGCGCACCTCATTCGTCGCCGACGTCGGCCCCGCCTGGCCCGATTCGCTCGACGATTCGACTTGGACGCAGCGCTGGCGCGTCGACCTGGGGCCGGGCTACTCCGGGCCGATCGTGGCCGCCGACCGGGTGTTCGTCACCGAAACCGTCGACAAGAAGACGGAAGTCGTCCACGCCCTGAACCGGGCCGACGGCAAGAAACTGTGGCGGGCGGAGTGGGAAGGATCGCTCTCGGTGCCGTTTTTCGCCAAGGCGAACGGCGACTGGATCCGCGCTACCCCCACCCTGTCCGGCGGCGCCCTGTACGTCGGCGGCATCCGCGACCTGCTCGTCGCCCTCGACCCAGCCGACGGCAAGGAAAAGTGGCGCGTCGACTTCGTCGAACGGTACAAGACCCCGCCGCCGGCGTTCGGCTTCGTCTGCTCGCCGCTGGTCGACGCCGGCGCCGTCTACACCCAGGCGGGCGGCGCGCTGGTGAAGCTCGACGCCGCGACCGGTGAATCGAAATGGCGCGTGCTGGACGACGGCGGCGGCATGAACGGCAGCGCCTTCAGTTCGCCGGTGGTCGCCACGCTGTCAGGGGTGCGGCAGCTCGTCGTCCAGACCCGCACCGAGCTTTGCGGCGTCGACCTGGAGACCGGCAAGGTCTTGTGGAAGCAGGAAGTCCCGGCGTTCCGCGGCATGAACATTTTGACGCCGCTGGTCGTCGGCGACCGCATCTTCACCAGCACCTACGGCGGCAAGTCGTTCCTGTACCGGATCGACAAGTCGGCCGCGGGCTTCGC
>JBOFFD010000356.1:0-3130 GCA_051648425.1 Planctomycetia bacterium | reverse complement strand
CGTCGAAGTCGACCGACCCGTGGCCGGCGTGGGAGACGCTTTTCACCGAACTGGCCCGCCGCGGTCTCTGCACTTGGGCGGCGCGACCAGCGGTGGGACGGCGTCGGCCGGACGACTGGCGGTCGGAACTGCGCCGCGACCTCGACCGCCGTGACGGCGTCGACATGGTCTTCGTGCAAGGAGCGGAATTGGCCGGTGCGGTGGAGATCGCGGCTGCTGCTCGGGCGCCGGTGGTGTGGCACCTGCCGGGGGCGCCGCCGGTGCTGCCGCGCGACCGCGCCGCGAGGGACGAAACGACCGCGGCCGCCGCCGGCGGGCGACTGCAACGAGCCTTGACCTTGCCCTACCAAGTGGTGTTCAACAACGCCCACTCCTTGGCGGTGACGGCCGCCGGCCGACCGCAGCCGAATTTCATGACGATCGACGGCGTCTTGTTTCCGTCCCGGCCACAGGTCGGAGCCGCCGTCGGCGCGCCGCCCGCAGCGTGGGACCGAACCGCCGCCCGCGCCCGCCTGGCGTTCGAGTGGACCATACCGCCCGACGTTCAACTGCTGTTGGCGGTAGGCCCACTCAATCCCGGCCGCGGCGCCGACGTGGTGCTGGAAGCGTACCGACGGCTGCGGACGCGCCATCCCCAGCCGAGCTACCTGTTGATGGCGTCGCCGTCCGCGGCCGACCCGTCGCACCTCGGCCGACTGCGACGGCAGTTGCGCACCTTGGGGAACAACGTCGGACTGGCCGCCGACCCGACCTTCGCGCTGACCGACGCCTACGCCGCCGCCGACCTGCTGCTGCTGCACGAAGTCGACGACCCCCGGCCGGCCGCCGCTTTGCACGGTCTGCACTTCGGCCTGCCCATGGTCGGAACCCCGATCCTTACCGCCGGCGACCTGCTCTACGACGGCTCCACGGGTTGGACGGCGCCCGCCTTCCGGCCCGGCCCCTGGGCCGACGCGCTGCACTCGGCGCTGCGCGATTCCGCCGAACTCGAACGCCGCGGCCGCAACGCGCGGGCCTGGCTCGACACCCGGCTCGATCCGGAAGCAATGACCGCCGCCTGGGGCGAACTGCTGCTCGAGGCGGCCGAGCTGCGGCTGGTGCAACGGCCTGTCGCCGTTGGTTCCAACGGCGTGGGATCGAGCAGCACGGGCGGAGCGCGGCGGCCGGCGTCGTTCGCCTCGGCTCCCTCGTCGACCGGCGCGCCGCCGGTCGACCCGTCCGCTGGAATCGGGTGATCCGTCCCGAACGGCGCGGGCGGACCGTTGGAACATGCGGCGGCCGGTTTTGCAAAAAATCGCTCATGAAGAGTCGGCGGAGAAAAAAACGCACGCTCATAATGGGTGTGTCGCGAGACGCCGAGGAATGGACGACGGAAAACCGACGACCGAAACCAGTGGCGACGGCGGACGACTCCCCGGGAAACAACCGACCCGGTCGGCGCGTAAACGAACTCGCCGCGAGCGGTTCCGACTAGAATGGACCAACGGGATCGCCGGTCGCCGGGGCGGGTTGGACGACGCCGCGCGGTTTTCGTTGAACGAGCGGTGGAGGACGGCGGCGGCGGGATCGCGGACCGTGAAGCGCGGCCGACGAAAGTCGGCACGCGGCTTGCATTACAAGGGGCGTCGTCAATGCGGGATGCCAAGTGTCCCGCGATTGAACAAAACCCCTTGGTCGAAAGCACAGTTTAGATAACGGCGCGGCGCGCCTAGCGCCGCCGCGTCCGACGGACATTTCGATCTACGGGGGAGGCCAACGTTCGTCGACGCTGAAAGGGCGACGGACGGCGGCTGTAAGCTCTGCAACTCACGAAGGGACCGGCCATGCCTCCAGGCAAAGACACGAAACGCGGTTTGGGAATGGGCGGCAAAGACGCCCGCCGAAACGCGTACTGTTCGTTCTGCAGCAAGAGCTACCGCGACGTCGGCCCCCTCGTCGAGGGCCCGAACGACGTCTACATTTGCGGCGAATGCGTGACCCTCTGTCAGTCGATCCTCGACCAAGAGAAACGCCGTCGCCGCACCGGCAAGCAGCCGATCTTCCAGCGCGTCCCGTCGCCGCGGGAAATCGTCGAGCAGCTCGACCAGTACGTCATCGGCCAAGAGAAGGCCAAACGCATCCTGTCGGTCGCGGTGCACAACCACTACAAGCGGTTGAACCACAATCTGGAAGGCAACGACGTCGAGATCGACAAGAGCAACATCCTGCTCATCGGTCCCACCGGCTGCGGCAAGACCCTGCTCGCCCAAACGCTGGCCCGCATCGTCAACGTGCCGTTCGCCATCGGCGACGCCACCACGCTGACCGAAGCCGGCTACGTCGGCGAAGACGTCGAAAACCTGCTGCTGAAGTTGCTGCACGCCGCCGACTTCGACATCGAAGCGGCCCAGCGCGGCATCATTTACATCGACGAAATCGACAAGATCAACAAGACGAGTCAGAACGTCTCCATCACTCGCGACGTCTCGGGCGAAGGCGTGCAGCAGGCCCTTCTCAAAATGATCGAAGGGACCGTCAGCAACGTGCCGCCGCAAGGGGGCCGCAAGCATCCCGAACAGCAGTACATTCAGATCGACACTAAGAACATTCTGTTCATCTGCGGCGGCACGTTCTCGGGATTGGACAACACGATCTCGAAGCGGGTCGGCAAGAAGACGATCGGCTTCAGCAGCCGGATTCAGCAAGAGGCCGACACCGACGTCGGCAAGCTGCTGGCCCAGGTGACGAGCGACGACCTGGTCGAATACGGCATGATCCCCGAGTTCATCGGCCGACTGCCGGTGCTCACTCCCTTGAAGCCGCTCGACGAAGACGCCCTCGTGCAGATTCTGAGCGAGCCGAAGAACGCCTTGGTGAAACAGTATCAGAAGTTCTTCGAGATGGAGAACTGCGAACTGGAATTCACCGCCGAGGCGCTGCGTCACATCGCCAAGCAGGCGAAGACGCGCGACACCGGCGCCCGCGGCCTTCGCAGCATCTTCGAGGACGTCATGCTCGACCTCTTATACGAGCTGCCGGAACGCGAACCGAACCTGAAGTACGTCGTCGACGAACCGGCGGTGAAGCGCGAACGGGCCGTCGCCCCGACCCCGATGGAACCAAAACGCGAAAGCGCCTAAGACCGAACGTC
>JBOFFD010000355.1:0-4503 GCA_051648425.1 Planctomycetia bacterium | reverse complement strand
CCGCCAACCTGCACCACCCGAACATCGTGTCGCTGTACGAAAGCGGCCGGGCCGCGCTGCCCGACGGTTCGCCGCTCTTGTACATGGCCAGCGAGTTGGTCGAAGGGCAGGCGTTGTCGACGATCATCGAGAAACGCCGGCCGCCGTTGCGAACGGCCGTCCGCTGGATCGCCGAACTCGCCCGGGCCTTGAAGTACGCCCACGACGAAGGCGTGGTGCATCGCGACGTCAAGCCGCACAACGTCCTCATCAACCGCAACAGCCGACCGCAACTCACCGACTTCGGCCTCGCCAAGCGCGTCGCGGAAGACGTCACCATCACCGGCGACGGCCAAACGCTGGGCACGCCGGCCTACATGGCGCCCGAACAGGCCCGCGGCGACCTCGCCGCCGTCAATGAAACCAGCGATCAGTACAGCCTCGGCGTCATGCTGTTCGAGCTGCTTTGCGGCCGACGGCCGTTCCTGGGGTCCGCCCACGCGGTGATGGTCAGCGCCGCCACCAGCGAACCTCCGCCCCCGCGGTCGCTGGTTCCCACGTTGCCCTGCGACCTGGAAGCCGTTTGTCTCAAGGCGATGGAGAAGAACCAACGGCGGCGCTACGACGACTGCGGCGCGCTGGCGGCCGACCTGGAAAGCTGGCTGGCCGGCGAACCGGTCGCCGCCCGGCCCCCCAACGCCCTGCAACGGTTCGGCCGTTGGTGGGTGAAGCACCCGACGGTCGGCTCGCTGATCTTGGCCATCGTGTTCGTGGCGGTCGCCGGTTTCACGGCGGTCTCGACGGCGCTCGACCGGGCGTGGGTCTCGGAACGCGACTTGAAGATCGCCCTCGACGCCGTCAATACCGAGAAGCAGGCGACGATCGATGCGCTGAGCTTGTCGAAGGCGGAAGGCGAACGGGCGAAGACCGCGTTGGCGGAAGCGACCGCCGCCCGACTTCGCGCCGACGACGCGCTGGCGCGGATGAAGGCGGAACGAACCCGCGCCGACGAGGCCGAGGCCGGCTTGATGGAAGCGCGGACGATCGCCGACGACACCCGCACCGAGAAAGAGAAAGCCGAGGCGTCGCTGCGGCGGGCGACGTTGGAATCGGCGACGGCCGCCCGGCGGCGCGGCCTGCAAATGGCGGGCGACGGCGACCCCGCCCTCGCCGCGCTCATCCTCGCCGGCGCCGCCGGCGACGCCCTGCTCGTCGACGACGCCGCCGGCGTCGCTGAAACCCTGAATGGTTTGAACGGCCTGTTCGACCGTCTACCCCGACTGCAGTTCCTTCTCGCGGTCGACGGCGACGTCCAACAGATCGACCCCGCCGGCCGTCGGGTGTTGGCCCGAAAAACAATCCGGCGGCGCCAGGTGTTCGACTTGTGGGCCGACGCGCCCGTCGCCGTCGAACTGCCCGGCGACGCCAAGGCCCGCGGCGACTTCCACTTCGCCCCCGTCGGCGACCGCCTGCTGCTGGTGAACGCCGGCGCGACGCTGGCGGTCTATAGCGCTTTCGACGGTTCCCAGCAGTACGAGGTCGGCGCCCGCCCGCCCGAGCTGCTGGCCGTCGCGCGCGACGGCTTGATCGGCGCGTTTCGCACCGACCGCCACGATGTGATCCGCTTCAAGCATCTGGAATCCGGCCGATCCGTCGGGGCCATCGCCGCCGACCCCGACGCCCTGCATCCCGTCTTCGCCGTCCACCTCGATAAAGAGCGGGCGCTGACGCAGGTCCGCCCGGGGATGGGGCTGGCGCCGCGCGCCTTGCAGTTCTGGAACATCGCTACGGGTGAGTTAGTGGCGACGGAGGCGGTTTCGGGGGCGGCGTCGGTCATCACGTTCAACCGTTCGGGCGACTGGATGGTCGCGGCCTTCCCCACGCAAGGATTGTTTTGGAAGACGGCGAATGGCAAACCGTTCGCCCAAACGATGCTGCAACACGGCGGCGCGCCGGAGGAACTGGTCTTCGGCCCCGACGCCGACGTCATCGTCACCTACGGTCCGGACCGCCGCTACTGCATTCGGCAGGTGGTCGGCGGTCGCACCCTGGCCGACGCCGTTCCACTGCTCGCCCCCGGTCCCGCCTGGGCGTTCGACAACGACGGTGACGCCTTGGTCGTCATCGGCAGCGACCGCCGGGCGCGGTTGATTCGCCCGAAAACCCCCACCGTCAACCCGCGCTTCGCCCGCGACGTCGAGGCGACGGCGGTGGTGTGGGTTGACGGCGGCGAGACCGGCCAGCGGGCGTTGATCGGCGGAACCGACGGCGCCGCGCGGCTGTTCGACGCCAGCGCCTTCCGGCAGATCGGTCGGCCGATCGAATTGGGACCGGCGAAAATCACCGGGTTGAGAGTCGGCCGCGGCCGGCGATTGGTCGCCACGCACGACGACGGCCGGGTCGCGGTCTGGACGCTGCCACTGCCGGGAGGAACGGTCGCTCCCGGCGACTTGGACGAAGGCCTCGGGGCGGTTCCGCCGAAGCCGGCCGACCGACAACGCCATGCCGAGCGCCTGCGCCTCTGGGCGGCGACGATCACCGGTCGGAAGCTGAACGAGGCGGGGACGACTTCTTGGCTGTCCGCCGAAGAATGGCAAGCGGCCCGCCGCCGCCTGGACGAACTCGGCGGCCCGCCGAAATAGATCCGACCATTTCAATGGAGAAGATGTGAATAGGGGCGGACGTGGGATTTCCGCCCTGTGAACCGAGTCCTTAAACCGCCAGGCGGCGGCGGCGGCGGCG
Source organism: Planctomycetia bacterium (assembly GCA_051648425.1). GTDB lineage: Bacteria > Planctomycetota > Planctomycetia > Kolteriales > Kolteriaceae > JBOFFD01. Next base: position 1,782 of record JBOFFD010000355.1, on the reverse strand, counting down.
ACGGCGCAGGGCGCCGACGGCCAGCAGACCGCCCGTCCACAACGCCAGGCTGGCCGGTTCCGGCACCGGTTCGACGCTGGCGTTGCTGTACGTCACCCATTCCTGCGAAAAGTTGTACAGGGCGAAGCTGCCGTTGGTGAACGAGCCGGCGATCTCGAACTCCAACACGCCGTCGATCCACATCCGCAGCATGTCGGCGGTATACTCGAAGGTCACGTCGTAGGAAGTGTCGTAGGCCCATCCGGTCGAGCCGAAGTTGGCGCCGCGGGTCAGTTCGTCGACGTCGCCGGTGTGGGTCCAGAACTCTTCATGGGTAGGCACGCCGGTCACCTTCGAAACGGCCAAGCCGGCGGTTCCGATGGTGTTGGCCGGACTCTGCGCCAGCGAGTAGCCCTCGGTGGCCTGCTTCCAGTCGACCAGCAGGTAGTTGGCCGCGGCGTTGGTGGCGTCGTTCTCATTCCACCCGAAGGCGAAACCGAGGAAGTCGTTGTCGCGAGAAGTCATGTTCTCGTCGTTGGACGGACCGAAACCGGGGGTCGTCACGGTGACGTTGATGCGGGTGCCGATCGCATTGAAGTCGCCGTGGAACATCGTTGGTTGGCCGTTGCGCATCTGCGAGACGGCCGAGCCGTCAGGCCGAACCGTCCATTGCGACGGTTCGATGCTGTTGGCGGGACGGAAGTTGTACGACTCCTGCGTGAAGTCGAGGAAGTCGATAGGGTCCGCCAATGCCGGCGTGACGGCCGTCGACAGACCAAGGAGCAGAACGGCGTGCGAGACCCGCGAAATCAACGAGCGCGAAGGGCGCGCAACGGGGCTGGAAGAAAACACGGACATCGGTACTTGCCTCCATGCGGGTCGACGCGGAGACCTGGTCCGCCCAACCCTGGTGCCGATTGATCGTCGGTCCTGTACCTGTTCATTGAGATCGGGGAAAGAGCATTTTGCGAAATCGGACTAGTTTTTATTCAAGTCGCCGATCCGTCCGACCGAGGCGCTGCGTCTCATTCGGTGCAACCGCCGCCGATTCCATCGTCCCATTCTTTAAGGCGAATCGTCGCGACGGCCGCCCCGGCGAGCCGGCTCGGGTAGCCCCGTCCACGATGCGACGGTACACTACGGTCCACGGCCAATAGGAAAGACCGGAACGAGAGCCAGCTTGGACGCACCGTCGGACATTGATTTGTTGAGCGAGGAACAACGGCGCGCGTGGCAGGCGTTCGCCGAGCCGGGCGAAACGCCGACGGCCCTCTTCCGCCCCGACCTGGACGAAGACCGTCGTTTTTCCCGCGACGAAGCCGCCCTTTTAACCAACCGCCGCCTACTCGCCTGGAACGCGGCCGAGGGCCGATGGATCGGTTGGCCGGCGGCGGCCGTCGAGACGCTGCAGTCGGAACAGACGCGCGGCGGCGCCGGCCGGCTGGAAGCCGTCGGCGCCGATCGTCGGCTGTTCGTCTGGCGCTACACCCTTGCGCGCGCCGTCGAGGCCAAAGCCTTCCTCCGCCGTTGGACCGCCCAGCGCCACCCCCACCACGACGACGGCCTCGATGAAGAAGCCATTCTGCACGAGCCGACCCACGTCGCCGGCTTTTGGGCGCTCTTCCGTCTGCTGCGTTTTGCTCGGCCGTGGGCCGGCCTCATCCTGTTGGGGTTCATGCTGACCCTGGCCGCCACCGCCGCCGGGTTGGTCCCCCCCTATCTCACGATGCCCCTCTTGGACGACGTGCTGATTCCCTATCAGAACGAAATCGAGAACGTTCGGCGCCGCGTCGACCTGTCCGA
>JBOFFD010000354.1:0-3167 GCA_051648425.1 Planctomycetia bacterium | reverse complement strand
GCGTCAGCTTCTCCAGCACGGTGATCGGCGGCCGGCTGCGGCGGCGGACCCACGCCTTCGGCGCGCTTTCCGCGACCAGCACCGCCCGGAAGCCGGTGTGTTCCGGTCCGGCGCGGCGGTAGTCCCAGCCGCCCACCGTTTCCGCCGGCATCCCCGAAACCACCGCCTGCCACGGCAGCCACGCCAGGTTCAAGTCGCGGCCGACGCTGAACGGCTGCTGCGGCGGCGGCGTGCCGAACTCGATCCACAACTCGGCGGTCGCTTCAAACAGTTCGCAGGCGGCCGACAGGTAACGGTCGGGCACGTCGTACAGTTCCAAATCGGGCACGCCGGCTCGTTCCAGGCCGTGGGTGTGCAACCAGTAGTGCGGTTCGCCGCGGACGGTCGACGACGCCAGCCGGTGGATCGAAAACAGACCGGCGGTACGCGGCGGCGTCTTGGGTTGGATGAGCTGACGCACCTCGTCGACGCACCGGAACTTCAGCGCGGTGGCGTCGTAGACGACCGGCGACCAATCGCGTCCGACGGCCTCGGCGACCCGTAGATGGAACTGGTAGTCGGCGGCCGGCTGCCGCGACGACAGCGCCCCTTCCAATCCCACCAGCCACTTGCATTCCTTCGCCCGGCGGTAGTCGTCGTTCGAGCGCCATTGAACCTGCTCGAGCAGTTTCAGCGAACCGCGCGCCACCGGTTCGCACCAGACCAGCAGCGACGCCGGCCGATCGGCGAGGTCGAACCAGTAACTCCAAACGGTGCCTTCGGGCGGGGTGTCGTCGGCGTCGGGGGCGGCGTCGCCCCAGCCAGACAGACGGGCGCGAATCTCTTCCGACAACGGAGGCTCTTCGCCGGGCCAAAAGACGAACAGGCTCGACGGCGGCACCACGGAGACTTCAGTCGTCGGAGTCATGGCGGCCCAAACATTGAACGAAAGACCACGGCGGACGAAACTACCGCCCAAACCTACCCCACGGGCCGCCGCCGACCCCCTTGAACCGAGCGGCCGACGCGCGCCGCCGCCGCGCCGCCCGCGCCACCCTCGGCGCGACCGTTCCAGCCGGCGCCGTCGCCAAAGCCGTTCGGTCGGTAGGCGAACGGGCTGGATGGAATTCCTCAACCACCGGGTCGTCCGACGCCGAGTGGCGGCTAGAATGGAGCCGTCCAAGTATGAAGGCGATGTAACATGTGGACGATTCCTGCCAGCGCACCGACGCCGCCGGCTCGCTCGCGTTGACGATTCCGCTCGGTCGACCGGACGCCGAGTTCGATGTTGTGGTCGTCGTCCAACCGAAGCCCACGGCGAGCGGATCAGCGGACCCAACCTGCGGCGACCCTTGGGCGGGATCGAACGCCATCCATCAGCGTCTGGCGGCCACGCGACGTGAGTTCAGCGACAGCGTCGAACTCGTCCGCGAAGACCGCGATCGATGAGCGTGTACGTGGTGGATTCCAGCGTCGCCGTTTACGATCGTTACAACCCCTGACGTCTGCCAAGCCCACGGTGGGACACCGTCGATCGGAGCGGTCGACGGCTTCCCCGTAGTGGCCCGCTCCATAGACTGGACTCCGACCGTAAAACGTCGCCGGTGGTTGTACTTGCGGCGTCGACGAAGCGGGCGTGGAATGGCGGCATGGCGGAAGGCTCTTCCTTGAGTGCAACCGGTTGGTGGGCGGTCGACGACGCGCCGGCCGCCGCGTCGCCGTCGCCAAGCGCCGAGCCGGCTCTGCTCGACGGCGCCGAGTTGGCGCACGCCGTCGCCGACGTCCATCGGCCGTTGTGGCTGGTGCGTCGCGGCGGGCGCATGGTCGTCGCCGCTGGGTCGCCGACCACCGGCCTTGAACCGGCGTCCCTCGCCGGGTTCGTCCCCGCGCTCGCGCCGGACCGGCTGGGCGACCCCGCTTTCCGCGCCGACCACGGCGTCAAATACGCCTACGTCACCGGGGCGATGGCCAACGGCATCGCTTCAGCGGAACTGGTCGAAGCGGTCGCCGACGCCGGAATGCTGGGGTTCTACGGCGCCGCCGGGTTGCCGTTGGAACGGGTCGAGGCGGCGCTTGATCGGCTGCAAAAGAACCTGCATGGCAAGCCGTTCGGCTTCAACCTGATCCACAGTCCGAACGAACTCGACCATGAAGCCGCCGTCGTCGACCTGTACCTGCGGCGCGGTCTTCGGTTGGTGGAGGCCTCGGCGTATCTCGATTTGACGGCCGCGGTCGTCCACTATCGGGTGAAGGGGCTGCGCCGCGACCCCGCCACCGGCGCGGTCGTCCCCGCGAACCGGGTGGTCGCCAAGGTGTCGCGCTCCGAGGTGGCGGCGAAATTCCTGGCGCCCGCGCCCGACCGCCTGCTGGCCGAGCTGGTCCGCCAAGACAAGATCTCCCGCGAGGAAGCGGCGCTGGCGGCGGAGATACCACTGGCCGACGACCTCACCGCCGAGGCCGATTCCGGCGGTCATACGGACAACCGACCGCTGGTGGCGCTGGCCCCGGCGTTGATCGCGCTACGCGACCGGTTGCAGGCCAAGTACCAGTACCGGCAGGCGCCGCGGGTGGGCGCGGCGGGGGGCGTGTCGACGCCGCACTCGGTGGCCGCCGCGTTCGCGCTGGGGGCGGCGTACGTGGTCACGGGGTCCGTCAATCAGGCGTGCGTCGAATCGGGCAGTTGCGACGCCGTCCGCAAAATGCTGGCCGAAGCCGACCAGGCCGACGTCATCATGGCCCCCGCCGCCGACATGTTCGAGATGGGCGTCAAGGTGCAGGTGTTGAAACGCGGCACCATGTTCGCCCTGCGAGCCGCCAAACTGTACGAAATCTACCGCGCCTACCCGGCGATCGAATTGATCCCCGCCGACGAACGCGGCCAACTGGAAGCCAAAATCTTCCGCGCCTCGCTCGACGAAATCTGGAAACAGACGCGCGACTACTTCGCCCGCCGCGACCCCCGCCAGATCGAACGCGCCGAGCGCGAACCGCATCATAAGATGGCGTTGGTCTTCCGCTGGTACTTAGGGCAAGCGTCGCGCTGGGCGAACGTCGGCGAACAAACCCGCACCCTCGACTACCAAGTCTGGTGCGGACCGGCGATGGGCGCCTTCAACGAATGGACCCGCGACTCGTTCCTGGCCCGCCCGGCCGAGCGCCGCGCCGCCGTCGTCGCCCGCAACCTGCTG
>JBOFFD010000353.1:0-1611 GCA_051648425.1 Planctomycetia bacterium | reverse complement strand
ACGCCTCGGCGGTCGCCACGAGATAATACGTGGCGATGCAGTACTTGGCGTGCGGCAGGTCGACTTCGACCACGGTCGCGCCGAGCGATTCCAAATTTTTGACGGCGGCTTGCACGGCGGCGGCGACCTCCGCGTCGAGACCCGGACCGAAATGCTCCGGTACGACGCCGAGACGCAGGCCGGCGAGCGGTTTGCTCAAGGCGGCGGCGTAGTCGGGCACAGGCTCGGCGGCGCAGGTGGCGTCGCGGGGGTCGTGGCCGGCGATCGTTTGCAACAAGAGGGCGGCGTCTTCGACGGTCCACGCCATCGGTCCGACTTGGTCGAGCGAGCTGCCGTAAGCGACCAGGCCGTACCGCGAGACCCGGCCGTAGGTCGGCTTCAGGCCGACGACGCCGCAGAACGACGCCGGCTGGCGGACGCTGCCGCCGGTGTCGGTGCCGAGGGCCAATGGGGCCTGTTTCGCGGCGATGGCAGCCGCCGAGCCGCCGCTGGAACCGCCCGGAGTATGCGCGAGGTTCCATGGGTTCGCCGTCGGATGGAACGCGCTGTTTTCGGTCGACGACCCCATCGCGAACTCGTCCATGTTCGCGCGGGCGATCAGGACTGCGTCGGCTTTTCGCAACTGCGCGACAACGTGGGCGTCGTACGGAGGGATGTAGTTTCGCAGCATTCGGCTGCCGCAGGTGGTGGGCGTCCCCTTCGCGCAGAGAACGTCCTTCACGACGACCGGCACGCCGGCGAGCGACCCCAGCGGTTCGCCCTTCGCCCGCTTGGCGTCGACGGCGTCGGCTTGTGACATGGCGAGGGCGCGGTCGTAGTGAAGCAGTGCTTGAATGGACGGTTCCACCGTTTCGATGCGGTCGCAGAAGGCGGCCGTCACTTCACGGGCGGAGGCTTCGCGCGATGTCATGAGCGACAGCAATCGGGCGGCGGTTTCGTCGACGAACGCCATGAGCGTCACTTTCCGAGGGAAGGCCGTGAAGAAGACATCACCGCGAAACCGCCGCGGAATCGCTGCGGAAGGCGATCAGTCGAGGATCGCCGGGACGGCGTAGAAATCGCCGAACCGCTTGGCGGCGTTGGCGAGAGCGGCGTCGGGCGGTAGCGACTCGGCCGCCCGCGCGTCGTCGGCCCGGAAGACGTTGCGCAACGGAAGAGGATGGGCCATCGGTTCGACGCCGGCGGTGTCGACGACGGCGAGCTGCTCGACGTAGCCCAGAATCGACGCCAACTGGCCGGTCATGGCGGCCGCTTCGTCGTCGGAAAGTTGAAGCCGGGAGAGTTTAGCCAGCTTCTCGATGTTGAAGGAGATTTCCATGGCCGACGATCAATACTTGATGGAGAACGGCTTGTGAACGACCGGGCGCTGCACCTTGCCGCTGCGAATGCACTGAGTGCAGACGCGCAGGCGGGTGATGGAGCCCTTCACCATGGCGCGGACGTTTTGAATGTTCGGCTTGAACTTGCGCTTCGTGATGCCGGTGATTTTCTTACCGATGCCGCCGAGGTATTTCGCTTTGCCGCGGTATTCGTAGCTGCGGCCGAACGAAACGCTTTTGTGGCAAACCTCGCATTCGAGACCCATGAGAACCTCATCGTGCCAAGACGACG
>JBOFFD010000352.1:0-4434 GCA_051648425.1 Planctomycetia bacterium | reverse complement strand
GCTCGGCCGGTTTGGCTTCCGCCTTCGGCGTAGGTTCGTCCTTTTTCAATTCGGCCTTGGGTTCGGCCGGTTTGGCTTCCGCCTTCGGAGCAGTCTCGTCCTTCTTCATTTCGGCCTTGGGTTCGGCCGGTTTGGCTTCCGCCTTAGGAGCAGGCTCGTCCTTTTTCATTTCGGCTTTGGGTTCGGCCGGTTTGGCTTCCGCCTTGGGAGCAGGCTCGTCCTTCTTCATTTCGGCCTTGGGCTCGGCCGGCGTCGGTTCCACGGGAGGCGGCGGCACGGCGGGAGCGCCTTCGGCTGGCTTCGGCGGCTCCTTCGCCTTCACCAAATCGGCCCTCGGCACCCGCACCTTCGCCACCGCTTCGTCGGAAACCACATAGTACCACTGCGCGTAGCGTTCGCCGAGTTCCTTCGCCTTCTTCTTACCGTCGGCGATCTTACGGTCGCGCTCTTCGCGGCGAATCTTCAGATCGGCTTCCTTGGCCTTCTTATCGTCCTCGGCCTTCTTCGCGTCGGCGGCCTTCTTATCGTCCTCGGCCTTCTTCGCTTCTTCCGCCTTCTTTGGGTCGGCCTCTTCCTTCTTCTCTTGCGCCTTGCCGGCTTCCGCCGGCTTGGCTTCCGCCGGCTTGACTTCCGCCGGCTTGGCTTCCGCAGGCTTGGCTTCCGCAGGCTTGGCTTCCGCAGGCTTGGCTTCCGCAGGCTTGGCTTCCGCAGGCTTGGCTTCTTCCTTCGGCTCTTCGATCGGCGGGAACTTACTCTCGTTGAAGCCGATGCTTACCAGCAGGAACCGGTTCTGCTGCAGCTTGGCGGTCTCGCCCTTGTCGTCCTTCGGGTCTTTCTTCAGTGCGGCCGGGTCGGCGGCTTTCTCTTCCTTCTCGCCCGCTTCGATCTTTTCACCGGACCCCAACAACACGCCGCCGACGCGCAATGTGTAGACCAACCCGTCCTTCGTCTCGGCCACGACTTCACCGTCGTTGGAGACGATGCTGCCGTCGCGCATCGGAAAGAAGCCGCGGTTCTGCATCTCGGCGAGTTGTTGCACGCCTTCCGGCGCTCGCAGGTCGGGCGTCATGCCGGCCGGCTTTTCGCGCACGCCGACGATCTTAATTCCTGTGAGCGCCGTCACGACGTCGTTCACTTTTTCCTTGTTGGTCTCTTGGTTTTCCTTAAGACCCTTCAATACCCAGTTGCTTTCGACGTCTTTCGTCAGTTCACTGTCTTCACCCTGTTCGATGACCCGCTTCTCGATGTTGACGCGGTAATCCTTCAACGCGAGCGATTCCATGTCGAACGCGCTTAGCGTCAACAGGTCGGTGTCGATCCAGTCGGCGAAGTTGATCGACAGGTCGAGATCCTTCGCCTCCACTTCGTAGACGGCGTCGGATTCGGGAAGCCGCATATATTTGAAGCCGGTCTTTTCGGCGACGTTCTTACCGACGATGAGGTCGGCGATCTTAGAGCCGCCCTTGTCGAACAACGAAACGCGGGTGCCCCAGCCCTTCGTGCCGGCCCCTTCCTTCATTGGATCGACCACGCCGTACTCGGCGAAAGCGCTCGGGTCGTTCGAGACGAACGAGTCCTTCGACAACCCGATGACCGCGCCGGCGGTGCGGGCCAGGCGGTCCTTGACGTCGGCGGGGTAGTTGTTGTGCGACGGGATCGTCCAACGGCCGTCTTTCAACTGCACGCGGAACGGCTTCATCTGACCGAGCTTTTCGTCGAACTCGACGACCTCGAGCGCGGTCGCTTGGTCGGGTTCCTTCAAGGCCGCGAAAAGCGGCTGGCCGACTTCCTCGACGACCCCGGCCCGCTGGTTCGCGCCGGGGCGGGTCAACGCCGCCAAGCCAAGCGCGACCAGCGCGAAACCGACGTAGATCGACGTTTTAATCGAATCGGACATGACGTTCGCGTCTCCTGGTCGATGCTTCGGATGGTGGGGCCGCCGGGCGTCCGGCGAAGCCGACCGGGGGTGACATTCCGCCCCGCAGCGGCCCACGAATTCAGTAAGTTCTGATCAAACGAGACGTTTCGGGTTCGCGCCTTCGCGTTCGCCGCTGACGCGGGCGAAGAAAACCAACATGCCGATCAGCAGCGCGGGGATCGGCGGCACCAGAACGGCGGTCAGTTTGATCTTACTTTGCACCGCTTGAATCTGCTGTTGCAGCGCCCCTTGCACTTCGCGCAGTTTCTGCTTCTTCTGTCCGTCGATTTCACTTTTCGTCACCTCCAGCTTGCGCTGTTCGGTGCGACGGATGTTCTCCAGGATGACGTCCTTCTGACGGGTCGACATCGCGGCGTCGCCTTCGACTTTGGCGACGGCGTCGTCGAGCCGCTTTTGGGCGGCTTGCAGCGCTTCGTCGGCCTCCTTCTCGGCCGCCTCTTCGCTGAGCCGGGCCTGCGCGGCGACGTCGCTGGTCATCTGCTCGATGCGGTCGAGGGTGCGGCGCTTCGGCCGCTTTTTCCGCAGTTCGACGAACGATTGGTCGCCCGCCAACACGTCGACGCAGTTCATGAGGAAGGTGACGTTGTCGAACTGCAGGCTTTCGACCCCTTGGCGCCGTAGGTCGAAGAAGGCGTTGGTGATCATGTCGATGTCGGCGACGAAGATCACCTTCGCCGACGGCGGCCCCTTCTTATCGTCTTTGGCCGCGGCGTCGTCGGTCGGCTTCGCCATGACGTCGGCGTCGGCCAACTTCCCTTCGATGTAGGCGGCGAGGACGTATTCCTTCTCGGTGATTCGGCGGCGCGGCGCCGGGTTGAGCATCTTACCCAGGAAGCCGGCGTCGATCAGCACGTCCTTGTAAGACGTCACGCCCGTCTGTTTGCCGGTGGTCAAGAGCGGAATGAAGTCCGGGCCGTCGCCGTCGCGGTCCTTGACGGCGCCGGGATAGATCAGCACCAGTTCCTGCAGGCCGGCGGTGATGGGGCTTTTCTCGCTGAAACCGGGACCGTCGCTGTTCTTACCCACGAAGACGTATTCGGGGGGCAGGTCGCGGAACTGCGGGTGCGGGTTCCAATCCTGCCAGACCACGTTCGACGTGTCGAATTCGATGTTCAGAAGGTTGGTGAGATCCTTCAAGTTCCCTTTGGGGACCGGGGGCGGGCCGCCGCCGAACATCGGGTTCTGTTGGGCCGACGGCTTCGGTTCGCGCGGGGCGAGCTTCGGATTGACGAACGGCATCGGGTCGTCGAGAATCAGCGTCGGCCGGCCGGCCTTCACGAACGCGACGACGTTGTCCATCTGCGGCTGCGTCAACGAACTGGCCATCGGCACGATCAGCACTTCGACGTCGTTTTCGATGGAGGCGTCGGGCGACACCTGCACCACGTCGTACTGGGTGCGCAGCTCTTGAACGATGTACCAGTCTTCAGGGGGACTCATCGACTGGAAGTTGAACTGGCCGAACAGGCCGGCGTCGGTGGTAAGGACGCCGATCTTACGCTTCGCCTTCTCGGCGACGGTGCGGATCAAGCGCGTCAGTTCATATTCGACCGGCAGGCCGCGATAGAAGAACGGAACCACCTTGCGGTTGAGGCCGCTCTTCAAGGCGACGCCCAGGAAGACGTCTTCGCGGCCGACCCGGCCGTCTTCGACGGCGGCGATCTGTTCCGCCTTGATGCCGTAGACCCGCTCGGCGTCCTGCGCCTCTTTGCTGAAGTTCTGCACCCCTACATGCAGATTCAGTTGGACGGCGTCGCCGCCGATGGCGTCGAACTGCTGCAAGAGGGCGATCAGGTTGCGTTTGGTTTCGACGTAGTCGCGGGGCACTTTGTCGCTGATGTACGCTTCGACCAGGACGGGCCGCTTGGGGTCAAGCTCGCCGAGGATGCGGCGGGTGTCGGCCGACAGCGAGTGGATCCGTTCATACGTGACGTCGGGTTTAAGACTTGCCTCGGCGCGGGTGGAAAGGACCGTCAAACTGACGGCGGCCACGACCAGGGCGACGGCGCGGGCGCCGTAGTGGAACCATCGTTCGGGGGCCTCGCTGCTGCCGCCCCAATGGCGGCGGCCGAGCAGGATGGTGTTGAGATAGAGCATGACGACGATGATGGAGCTGAAGTAGAACAGCCCGCCGATGGAGACGAGGCCGTCGCCGAACGGCCGGAACTGGTGGACCAGCGAGGCCTGCGTCAGGAATTCGCGGTATTCGCCGCCGGCGGGCGTCAACAAAGCGAGGCGGTCGATGGAGACGAGCGCCAGGCAGAGGGCGACGCCGAGGATGAAGGCGACGGTCACGTTCGCGGTGAACATCGAGGCGACCATGCCCGCCGACAGCATGGCGGCGCCGATGAGCCAGTAGCCGAAATAGGTGCTGAACATCAGCCCTTTGTCGGGGTCGCCGAGGTATTCAAGGATGAAGACGTGGCTGACCGCGAACGCCAGCGCGACGGTGTAGATGGCGAGGCAGGCGAGGTACTTGCCCAGCACGACGTCGA
>JBOFFD010000351.1:0-1922 GCA_051648425.1 Planctomycetia bacterium | reverse complement strand
CTTGATGGTCGACATCGCTTCGACGCCGTCGCCGGCCGTCATGACGCGGTAGCCTTGGTTCTTCAGCGTGACCGAGACAAGTTTGCAGACCGTCGGGCTGTCGTCGACGACCAGGATGGTGGTCTTGACCTCGGCGGCGGCCGGCGGGGTGGCGACCGACGCCCCATGCCCGACCACCATCGTGTCACCGGCTCCCGGTCGCGCGCCGTAGCCGCCGCGCCCTGGTTCGACCACGTCCAGAATCGACCCGCCGTCGTCGCCGTCTTGATCGGAATCTCTGCCGTAGGCCTCCGCGTACGACGGAGCGACGGGCGCCGCCGCCGCGTTCGTATCGGGAAGGTCGAACAGCGAATCGCCTTCGACCGGCGGCGGAACGTCCATCGACGGAACGGCGGCGACCGAATCAACCGCACCCGTCGAAGCGAACGCGGCGGCGAAGCCGTCGTAGGCGGGGTTGGCTGCGGGCGGCGTGGGGATCACTGTCTCCCAGCCCGGCAATCCCGACGCCGGCGACTCCGGTACACTGCCTGACATCGAAGCGAACGGCTTCGAGGAGACCGGCGGAGCGGCGTACGGTTCGGCCGGTTGCGAATCATCGAACGGATCGCCGGGAAAGGTTTCGCCGGAGTAGGGGTCGCCGGGGAAGGTTTCGCCGTTGTCGAATTCCAGGGCGGGAGCGGGCGGGGTCGGTGGGGCGTCGCGCGGGCCGACCCGGCTCGCCTTGGCCAAAATGGCGGCCATCGCCGGCGACAACGCCGAAATCGACGGCGACACCGTCGGCGCCGAAGAACTGGGCGGCGGCAGGACCGGCAGGTCCGCGACGAATCCGACGGCCGCTTCGCCGATCGGAGCAACCGCTGGTGGTTCGAGCGGACCGGCGTCGACCGCGGGAAGCGAAGCGACGGCGACCTTCGGCGGCTCGGCGATCGTCATGGAATCAACGACCGTCACGTCGTGAAGAAGGGGCGCCGATCCAAGGACGGGCGCGGAGTCAACGGCCGGCGCCGGCTCGACCACTGGCATTGCGGCGGCGACGGGCGCTTCCAGCGGCGACAGGGAGAGGTCTTGCGAAATCGGGGCTGCCGCCGGTTCGACGACCCCGGCCGGCTCGGGAACGATCGCCGCGGCGTGCGCGACGAACGGTCCCATAGTCCAGTCATGCGAGACGGGCGCCGTCACCGCTTCCACGACCGGCGCGGCGACCGGTGCGGCCGAAACGCCGGTGGCGACGGCCGGGGCCGGTTCTGGTTCCGGCGAAACGACCGCCGCGGCTTCCGGAACGATCGGCGCGGCGTGCGCGACGAACGGGCCCATGGTCCAGTCATGAGAAACGGCCGCCGTCGCCGTTGCCGCGACGGCCGCGACGGCCGGCGCCGGCGGAACGACAACGGCGGCCTCCGGAACGATCGGCGCGGCGTGCGCCACGAACGGAACCATCGTCCATTCGTGGAAAACTGGCTCCGTCGGCACTTCGACCGACTTCAACGCGACCGAGGTTTCGGCGACGAAGGCCGATGCAGCGGAGACCGCCGGCTCGGAAACCACCGGCGCGGCGACCGTTTCCGGCTGAAGAGCCGCCGACCAGTCGTCGTCTTTGGCGACGGCCTCGTCGAGGGTGAAGTCGGCCATCGACTGCGACCAGACGAGCGCCGCCCGGATCACCGGACTGGCGGCGTTGCACCGCTCGGCCTTGTGGAGAAAACGTAGGCTGGCGTCGGGAGATTCGGCCACCCAGGCCAGCCACAACCAGCCGGTTTCGTTGGCCGGATCGAGTTCGGTCGCCTCCATGAGGTGCGACCGCGCGACCAGCTTGTTGCCCACTTTGGCGGCGGCCACGCCTTGCCGCAGGGCGTCGCGAACATTGGACGGCGTCGTCATCGGTATGGTCCTACTCTCCCTCGAGGGAGTCGATCCGTGGGCCG
>JBOFFD010000350.1:0-2846 GCA_051648425.1 Planctomycetia bacterium | reverse complement strand
TGTACATGGCGCCGGAGCAGGCGATGCCGTCGCTTTTCGGACCGATGGGTCCGCCGACCGACGTCTACGGCTTAGGATCCGTTCTCTACGCACTGCTGACCGGCCGCGCCCCGTACGCCCACTATCCCGCCGATCAGTTACTTTCCGCGCTCGTCCAGAAGAACATCACGCCGATCCCGCCGTCGAAACTGAACTCAAAGATTCCCGCCGCGCTGGAGAACGTTTGCCTGCGGGCGCTGCGAAAGAATCCCGCCGAGCGTTACAAGAACGGCTGGGAATTCCGCGACGCCCTTTCGGCCTGCTGACTTTTTAACGGTCGCTTGTGCCAACCGCCTTGCGACGACCGGTGCGGTCCCTATCTTCCTCAATGTCTTCCCGCCCGGAGAGGTCTTCCCCGCCGGTTCCGACTTGCGGCCGCAGTCTCTTTTCGGCAACGTAAATGAAGTACATCAAGCGGCATCAAACCGACGCGACGCGGGGCGGAACTTGGGCGACCACCGGAAAGCAACCGATCGACTGCTGGAACCCGCCGCCCCCTTGAGCTGTCCGCTCGGCGCGCAGCCGAAAGCCGGCGGGGTCGAGTTTACACTCTTCAGCCGCAACGCCGTCGCCGTCGAACTGCTGTTCTTCGACAGCGCATCCGACGAACCGTCCGATGTCGTCGTGCTTGACCCGGAACGACACCGCGTCGGCGACTTGTGGAAGGTCTTCGTGCCGGGCGTTAAGCCGGGGCAATACTACGCCTTCCGCGTCGACGGTCCGTCCGACGTCGACAAAGGCCACCGCTTCGACTCCGACCAAATCCTTCTCGACCCTTGCGCCAAGGCGATTTCCAGCAATGATCTGCCGAAGGATCGCGCGCGGCCGGCCTATGTGGAACAGAAAACCAAACCCAAATCCGTCGTCGTCGGCGATCGGTTTCATTGGGACGGCGTCGAGCCGCCGCGCCATTCGCTGGCCGACAGCGTCATCTACGAAGTCCATCTACGCGGCTTCACGGCGCACCGATCGGCCAAAGTGCGGTCCCCAGGGACGTATCTGGGTTTCATCGAGAAAATTCCTTACCTGCAGGATCTCGGCGTCACCGCGGTCGAGTTCCTCCCGATCCATGAATTCGATCATCTGGAACACGCCGTCAAAAGCCCCGTCGACGGCTCGACGTTGTGCAATTACTGGGGCTACAGCACCGTCGGCTTTTTCGCGCCCAACGGGCGCTACGCCAAAAGCCGGGTCGCGGGCGCCCAGGTGCGTGAATTCAAGACGCTGGTGCGCGAACTGCACCGGGCGAAGATCGAAGTGATTCTCGACGTGGTGTACAATCACACCGCCGAGGGTAATCACATGGGGCCGACGATTCATTTCAAAGGCCTCGACAACAGCATCTATTACCACCTCGCCGACGATCCGTCTTACTACAAGGATTATTCAGGCTGCGGCAATTCCCTGAACTGCAACCATCCGGTGGTTCGCCAGTTCATTTTGGAATCGCTGCGCTATTGGGTGCGTCATTTCCACATCGACGGCTTCCGCTTCGACCTGGCGAGCGTGCTGGGGCGCGACCGCAGCGGCGCGGTCATTGGGAATCCGCCGCTCTTGGAAGAGATCGCCGAAGATCCCGAACTGCGCGACGTGAAGATCATCGCCGAGGCGTGGGACGCCGCCGGCGCCTATCAGGTCGGTTCGTTCCCCGGCGGCCGTTGGGCCGAATGGAACGGGCGCTACCGCGACGACGTGCGACGGTTCTGGCGCGGCGACCCCGGCTTGACCGGCGCCCTGGCGACCCGCCTCACCGGCAGCAGCGACCTGTATCAAAGCTCCGGCCGCCGGCCGTATCACAGCATCAACTTCATCACGTCGCACGACGGTTTCACGCTGAGCGACCTCGTGTCTTACAATCAGAAACACAACGACGGCAACGGCGAGGCGAACCGCGACGGCGAGAACAACAATCTGAGTTTCAACTTCGGCGTGGAAGGTCCGTCCGACGCCATCGCCGTCGGCAGGCTGCGCTTGCGGCAGTTGAAGAATTTCCTGGCGACGCTGCTGTTGTCGCAGGGTGTTCCGATGCTTCTCGGCGGCGACGAATTCCGTCGCACGCAGCGCGGCAACAACAACTGCTACTGCCAAGACAACGAACTAAGTTGGTTCGATTGGAACCTTGTTCAGAAGAACGGCGAACTGTACCGCTTCACTCGCGAACTAATCGCGTTTCGGCGAAACCATCCGGTGTTCCGCCGTACGAAGTTCTTCAAGGGGGAGCCGCCCGCCGGCCGGCAGAACAACGACATCACGTGGTACGGTTGCGACGGCGGACCGAAACACTGGCAGCACGACGACCACACGCTGATGGCCCTGTTGGACGGTTACACCGCCGCCGGCCGACCCGACCCGGTCGACGTCGACGTGCTGTTGCTTTTCAACGCTCGGCAGCGGCCGGTCGAGTTTCGTTTGGCGGCCGGCGCCGGCCCCGCCCGACCGTGGCGGTTGTTTCTCGACACCGGCGCCGTCGCCCCTTGGGACGTCCACCCGGAGGGCGAGGGGCCGACCTTGTCCGCGGGCACGCATTTCGCGCTCATGGAACGGTCGACGGCCTGTTTCTATCGGCCGCATTCCGATTAAGACTTACGCCCCTTGAGCGTGAACTTCGTGCAGCCGACTGTAAGTTTTGCTGATGCGAAGCAGCTCTGAATGCGACCCCGCCGCTTCGATGCGCCCCCGGTCGACCACGATGATGCGGTCGGCGATGTCGAGCGTACTAAGACGGTGCGTGACGACGAACGTCGTGCGGCCGCGGGTGAACGTCCGCAGCGCCTTGTGAATCAGCGATTCGCTTTCGACGTCGAGCT
>JBOFFD010000349.1:0-2610 GCA_051648425.1 Planctomycetia bacterium | reverse complement strand
AGGTCGCCTTCACGGGCGACCCCCAATTTGGCGGCGTCGGCGACGGCGATTTCTCCGCCGTAGCGGTCGCCGGGGGCGCCGAAACGCACCGCCCAGCCACCCTTCTTGCCGCTGCGATACACCATCCGCCCTTCGATCCAGCGGAAGTCCTCGGCCGCGCCCGATCCACCCAGCGACGACCCGCCGCCGACGGTCTTCACCGAGCCCGTCGCACCGCTTCCGGGCTTCTTCGACAACGACGCCGCCGTCACTGGCGACCGCCCCGCCGCACCTTCGGACGACAACGACGATTCGTTCTCCGTCGCCGCGTACGTCGGATCGCCCTTCCCGTGCGTTAAATGGCTCATGACGAACGGGTCGCGCTCGAAGTCCGACCGAGACCGCACCCAAGCACAGGAACAGCTCGTCAGGGCCAACCCCAACAGGGCGACGTTCGCCCAACGCTTGGACATAGCGGTATCCTTTGCAGCGTCGGCCGCGGCTTCGCGACGATCCGACGACTCCGCGCGTCGGTCTTCGCCACTCCCTCACGGTGTCCATCGGCCGTCCGGTCTCGCGCCCTGGGTGCTTTTCCGAATCCGGGCCGGCTCCGCCGCGATTCGCGCCGCCCACTTCGGCGCCACTGCTGCAATCGGTCGCGCCGTCGCCGTCGGGCGTCCGCGATTCGCGCTGCCGACCCGTCAAGTTGGTCTCGCGTCGATTTTTCAATGCCGCTATACCCCGTGGCATGGCAAGGCGATGGATCGCCGCGGGAGTACTGACCCGTCGCCAAGGATGGCGGCGGCGGTTCTCCGCCCGTTTGCGTGGAGATCTGGGATGGCGGCAGCGCGGAACGTCGTATCGGCGGTAGGTCGCGGCGGGCGGCGCGGCGTCGTCGGCCTGTATCAAGAAATCGCCCGCTTCCAATCCGATGGGCGGGCGCGGTCGTCGGCCGCCGTCGCGCTGCTTTGTTTCGGTTCGCTGGCCGTCGGCGACGCGCCCTTCCCGACCCTCGCCACCATGAAGCCGGCCCCGGCCGTCATGCCGACCGCGCCCCGCGATCCCAAATCGCTCAATCGCGCCGACGCCTCCCCGACGACCACCGCCGTTCTGCCGGTCGGACTTCGCAAGTCGCCCACCTACAACAAGTATGCGTCCATTCTCGTCCAACTCGATCTGTTGGCCGACCCGCTGCGGTCGTCGATGCCGATCGTCGTCGAGATCCCCGAACCAGGCGTCTTGGAACTGCGCGGCACGGTCGTCGACGCCGACGTTCAACAAGAGATCGTCGCCGACGCCCGCCGCATCAGCGGCCTGGAAGTGCGCGACGCCCTGCGCATCGGCCGGCTGCAGCGCGAGTTCGTGGTCGACGCCGACGTCGGCAAGCTGGAAGCCGAAACCACCGACGCTCTGGACGGCCTCTTCCCCGAACTGACCGGCAAACTGCAAGTTTCGGTCGACGCCGAGGGCATGGTCATTTTGACCGGCCAGTCGTCCTCCTACGAAAGCAAACTGCTCGTCAGCCAGGCGGTGAAAAGCCAGCCGGGCTGCAAAGGGGTGGTCAACTTGCTGAAGGTCGCCGCCGATCCGCGGACGGGTTTGGTGGCGGTCGACGAGATCGGCCGGCAGACGATGCACCCAGACGAAATGCCGACCGTTCCGCCGCCGGGATCGCTGGAAGCGGCCGCCCGACAGAAAGACGGTTCGCGCGGCGGCAAGAGCCGAGCCTCGCTGGCCGCCAATACTCCGGGACGCGGCGCCGCACTGGCCGACGACGCCCCCGAGGGCGAACTGCTCGACCGTCAACTGCGCGAACAAGTGCGCGCCGCCGTCGCCGCCGACCCGGAACTGGGCGAGCAGAAGATCGACGTCGAAGTCCACCTCGGCGTGGCCACGCTGCGGGGCGATCTTAGGAATCGTCAAGAAGCCGAGCGCCTCGTCGACGCGGTTTCCAGCGTCACCGACGTCGTCCGCGTCGTCGCCCACACCCGGCCGGTCAGCATCCAGCGGAACCTGCCGAAGAACCGCCGCGTCGACAAAGAGAAACTCGACGCCAAAGCCGCCGAAAAGCCGAAGACCCCGTCGAAGAAATTCCTGGGTCTGGTTCCGCTTCCCAGTTTCGGCGGCGGCGACGATGTTCCGACCCCCGTTCCGTCCACCGACCGCCGCTTCCGCACCAACGTCCGCAAAAACCTGGAGAAGCGTTGCAACGGCCGGGTCGACGATCTGGGCGTCCGCAACGTGGTCGACGTCCTCACCGTCGAAGGCCAGGTCGCGTCCGCCCGCGACCGCACGTTCCTCTTCACGCAGGTCGACAACCTCGCCGAACTTCGCAACGTCCGCTACGACGTGGTGCTGACGTTCAAGGAAGAGAAGAAAAAGTAAGACCGCTTCCTGAACGCACCGTGAGACGCGCCGTGAAATGGACCGCCCCCGTGTCGCCGTTTTGGGTTTGGGCGACGGCGACGATCGTCCTGTTCGTCGCCGGGGCGTCGTACGTCGGCGTGAAAGGCGCGGACCGCAGCGCCTTCAATCGCTGGCGGCCGGCGCTGGCCGATCTGAACGCCGGCGTCGACGTCTATCAAGTCCACGCCTTCCCCACGCCGCCGATCATGGCCCTCCTCTTACAAC
>JBOFFD010000348.1:0-8976 GCA_051648425.1 Planctomycetia bacterium | reverse complement strand
GGCGGTGGAAGGGGCGGCGAAGACGCTGGGGCGGCGGCTGAAGGCGCGGGGCGCGCGGTGGAACAAGGCGAACGTGGACCCGATGGCGGCGCTGATCTGCCTGCGGGAAACGCCGGCGTGGGACGCCTACTGGTCCCTGTCCGCCTGAACACCCGACCACGCTGACCAACCGAACCGTCCAAGAGAATCCGGGTACACAACGGCCCTGGCGACCCGCCCACTCGACCTTGACCCGCTCCGATGTTCAGCTAGAACTATGGTGACGATCATTCGGATTGGGGTATAGTGTAACGGTAGCACAACTGACTCTGAATCAGTTAGTCAAGGTTCGAATCCTTGTACCCCAGCTTCCTGTAAATCCCTGCTGACGTTAAGCTTACGAACCCGCCGATGTTCGGCGGTGCAGCTCAAGGGCGATGGTTTTCCGTCGTCGCATGCCGAATAAAGTGGTAGTTCGGTGGTAGTCTTCTCCTCTCAAAGGTGATGGACTTTTCCGACATCCCCTTTTGGGCTCAGCGACGGCGCCATCCTTGAGGTGCCGCGTGCCACGTCGCGCAAAGGTGAATCCGCCTTCCTATCTTCGCCATTCCACCGGCCAAGCGTTCGTCCGCATCGACGGCCGCAACGTGTATCTCGGTCTTTTCGGCTCCCCTGAACGTATGGACGCCTACCGCATCGCCGTCGACCGTTGGAGGATCGACCGGGAAAAGTCCGAGCTCAAGTCGCAGACGATAACCAACGTCCAACTTTCGGCGGTCTATGCCGCCCGAATCGCCGCCGAGGCCGCAGCGCCGCCGCCGGACCTGACCGTCGCGGAAGCGATGCTCGAATACCTGGAACACGCCAAGGTCCACTACCGGCGCGCCGACGGCACGGCGACGAGCGAACCGCACGGCATCGCCCTCAACCTCCGATTCCTCAAGCCTTACGCCCGTGAACTGGCCGCGTCGTTCGGTCCGGTGAAACTGTCGTCGGCGGCCGACGCCATGATCGTTCACGGCGTCAAACGCAAGGGGATCAATCAGGCGATCGGCCGTATCAAACGAATGTTCGCGTGGCTCGCCTCGAAAGGCCGCGTCCCGCCGTCGGTCTACCACTCCCTGCTGTGCGTCAAAGGGTTGCAGTACGGTCGGTCCAAGGCCGCCGAGTCCGAACCGGTGCGACCTGTCGCCGACGAAGTCGTCGACGCTACCCTGCCCCATCTGACGCCCCCCGTCGCCGCGATGGTCCGCTTTCAGAGAGCGACCGGTTGCCGACCCGGCGAAGCCTGCATCCTGCGCGGCCGCGACATTGAACGCACCGGTGACGCCTGGCTTTACACACCGGCCCATCACAAGTTGTCGTATCGAGGACATGAGCGCTGCATCGTCCTCGGCCCGCGCGTCCAGGCACTCTTGGAACCGCTGCTCGCGACGAAATCGCTCGACGACTATGTTTTTTCACCCAAAGACGCGCGAGCCGCCAAGCCGAAGTCCGGGGGACGGAAACCGAAGTATCTGAAGGCCGCGCCGCTGCGAAAGCCCGGCGCATGCTACACCACGGCGACCTACGGCGGTGCGATTCGGCGGGCGGTCGAACGGGCGAACGCCGAACGGGCGGCCGCGCGCCAGCCGCTGATTCCAAATTGGCATCCCCACCAGATTCGCCACTCGTTCGCAACGAAGGTGCGTCGGCTCCACGGGCTGGAGGCCGCCCAAGTCGCGCTTGGCCACGCCGAGGCCAGCGTGACGCAAATCTATGCGGAACGCGACTTGGCGCTCGCCAAAAAAGTCGCCGCCGAGATTGGTTGAAAAAAGGCGCGAACCTGAACGTCTGTCGATGCGACTAATCGAAGGCGTTGAAGTTGGTGGGCTTCGGTGGCCATGCGTCGAGAACGTCGAAAGAAGACGAAGGCGCATGGAAAAGGAGTGATTCATTGCGAATCATGCGACGCCGTCCTCGCCTACCTCTTTCAACGATCGTCCGCCGGCCGGTTCTGCTCGGAGTTCGCGGAGTTTCCCGGCGCGGACGCCTTCGATCAGTGGTATCTGCGGACCGAGAACGCGGGCGTCATGGTGTACGACTGCGAACACGGGATTCTCGACGGCTTTTCGGGCGACGAACTGTTGCTTGTCGAGCATGCAACGTTCTTTGTGCCGCCGATGTGTCCTATGTTGCCGTTGCGGGCGATCGCGGGGCGATGGAAGGCGGAAGCGATCCATCTTCTTTCCTTCCTTCGCGGCGTACCGATGGTTGGTCTAGGCGTTCGCGGGGAAACCTATTCCGTCAAGGCGTTCGGCCAAGTTCGAAGCGTCTTTCGAACAGGTTTCTCCGACTGGGACGCCATGAGGGCGAAGAAGCCCCGAACGGTTTGGGAGGTCGACTGCGACGACCACCTCGGCTGCATGAAGTGCGTCGCTCGACGACGGACCGTGTATTTCGGACGCATCGACGACGATTGTTTCGGTGAACCGCCGCCCGCACCCGTGCGGCCGATCGAAGATCGGCGGCCGGAACCCGAAGACGTCGCGTTCTGACGACGGGTGCAAGGCGGCGAACGAGGAGGAACGAGACGGAGAGGAGCGCCGGGGCCGGCGCGGCGGAGAGGTCGAATCGACCATCGCGTCCACCAGCGCCCCGACGGCATGCAATCTCTCGACCGTCGGCGACGAAACCGGGCCGCGAGGCCGACCGACAATTCGATCCCGGAATCAACAGCGATCTAGTCGGAACCGAGGGTGTTGCAAACCTCGGGGCGAACCTGTGATTGATCGCACTCAAAACGGCCTGCCTGACGGGACCGGCCGATCCGCGATGGACGTTCGCGATCTCTGGGGGGATCGTGCGCCCACGTGGATCGGCCGGTCCCGTTTCGTTTTGAGCAACAAGGCTCCCCGTGCAGATTTCACTCGTGAACGCTTCGCACCAGCACCCGACGATTCCGGCCGACGACTCTTTCCTCTCTCTCGGCAACGCGGCTCAACGCTTCGCCCGCGACGGGAAGCCTCCGCACGCCAACACCCTGCGACGCTGGATTCTCGACGGCGTCAAAACGGTGGACGGCCGTTGCGTCCGCCTGCACGCCCTCAAGGTCGGCCGCGACTGGCTCGTTCCAGCGACTGCGATCGACCGGTTCATCGCCGACCAGAATCCCACCGCCGCCGCCGGACCAACCGAACGGTCGCCGACGGACCGCCGAAACGCCGCCGAGGCCGCCTTGGCTCGGCTCGAACGCGAACACGGCGTCTGAGCCATGCATGTTCAGACATTGACGACCGCCGCCATGGCGGAGTGGCGCCGGGCCGCTCCGCCGAACAATCCAGAACATCATCGAAAAGCCGAATAGCCAAGGCCGAGCGGAACGCCTCGGCCCGCGCCTTGGCGATTCCCTACGGCCGCAACTTGGGAATGAACATCGTGACCCGACGCACCGAAACGAAATCCCACGACCTACGACCGACGAACCCGTCCGCCGAGATCGAGCCGACCGACGTTCCGACCCCTTCGGTCGATGCGCCGTCGGACGCCGACGCGCCGGCGGTCGACATGGTGGCCGACGCCGCCCGTCGCTTCAAAGGCGGCGACGCCGACGCCGTCTACGCCGACGACTCGTTGCTTCAACAATTGGCGCGATGGCGCCGCGACGATCCAAGGCGCTATGCTGTCGCCAAAACGAAATTGCGGAAGGCGGGCGTCATGCTCCGCGAACTCGACCGAGTGCTTGCATCGTTCGTCGAAGAACTGAACGAATCCGATCCGCCGCCGGCTCGACCGCCGGCGAAGACCGCCTACGCGGTCGTCGACGGCCGGATCGGCATGACGCGGACGGACGCCGAGGGGAACGAAACATTCGTGGCGTTGGCGAACTTCGCCGCCGAGATCGTCCGCGACGACGGGGCCGAGACGCAGCGGTGCTTCCGCATCGTCGGGACGCTCGACGACGGCTCGCCGCTTCGGGAAATCAACGTGCCGGCCGACAAGTTCGCCGCCCTCGACTGGCCGTTGATCGAATGGGGACCGAGGGCGATCGTCACGGCGGGGCGGCACTCGAAGGACAATCTTCGGGCCGCCGTCCAGTGGCTTTCCCGAGACGTCGAACACGCCCGCGTCCACGCACAGCTCGGATGGTGGAAGATCGACGGGCGGATGGTGTACCTGCACGCGGGGGGGGTCTCGACGCCGACGGACCGGTCGCCATCGAAATGGACGCGCCGCCGGCGCTGGCGTCGTTTCAGCTTCCGCCGCCGCCCGACGGCGCCGAACGGCGGCGCGTCGTGCAACGGACGTTGGAACTCCTCGACGGTCTCGCCCCCGACGTCGTCGTCTTTCCATTGCTGCTCGCGCCGTTTCGCGCCGTCGTCGGCGACCCCGGCTACAGCGTTTTCCTGGTCGGACCGTCGGGGGCTTGCAAGTCCGAACTGGCGTCGCTGGCGCAGCGTTTCTTCGGCGCGGAAATGGACGCCAAACGGCTGCCGGGCAACTGGTCGTCGACGGACAACGCCATCGAGGGGCTGGCGTTCGCGGCCAAGGACGCCGTTCTGGTCGTCGACGACTTCAAACCGGGCGGTTCGTCGCAGGACGTTCAACGCCTGCACCAGTCGGCCGACCGCGTCTTTCGCGGTCTGGCGAACGGCGCCAGTCGGCAGCGGCTGACCGCCGACTGCGGCCGCCGAAGCCTCCGAAGTGTTTCCTTCTCGCCACCGGCGAAGACCAGCCGACCGGCCACTCCCTCGCCGCCCGGCTCTTGATCGTCAACGTCGGTCCGCACGACGTGGCCCGCGCCGACAAAGCCCGGCCGGAACTCCACGACCGTCTCGGCGACTGCCAACGCGACGCCGCCGCCGGCGTCTATGCATCGTGCCTTTCCGCGTTCGTTCGTTGGTTGGCCCCGCGCGTCGAAGAGTTGCGACACCACTGGAAAAGCCTCGTGGCCGAGCGGCGGTCGTCGCTGCCGACGGCGGCCGGCCACGCGCGCACGGCGACGACGGCGGCCGACTTTTCGCTCGCGTTCGATCTGCTGCTCAAGTTCGCCGGCGAAACCGGGGCCGTCGCCGACACGGCCGGCGAATCGCTGCGCCGCCGGTTCGCCGTCGCCTTGGAGTCGTTGGCCGCCGAGCAGATCGCGGCGACGCGCGACACCGACCCCGCGACGGAGTTCGTCCGTCTTTTGCGGGCGGCCCTCGCCGGCGGCCGCTGCCACCTCGCCGACGTTCATTCGGATTCTTCGCCGCCCGTCCACGGCGAACGCTGCGGTTGGCGCCCCAACATCCACGGCGAATGGCAACCGCTCGGCCATCGCGTCGGCTACGTCGACGGCGTCCGCGTCTTGTTGATCGCCGACACGACCTACGCGGCGGTCCAATCGCTCGCGCGCGACCAGGGGACGGCGTTGGCGCTGACGCCGCGCACCATCGGCAAGCGGCTTTTTGAAAAGGGCTGGTTGACCGGCACGTCCGCGAAAGACCGCAACCAAGTGCAGGTCGAGGTTCGCGGCTCGCGGACCTATTTCCTCGCCCTGTCGATCGCCCCGCTCTTCGGCGAACCCAAAAAACCAAACGAACCGCCGCCGCCGGCCACACCATCCGTTTCACCGCCGAAGTCGTTGTTCCACTGACGGCTCCACCGCTTCGGTTCCTTCGGTTTGCGGAACCAAGGAGGCGCCGTCGGCAGGAGGAAACTGTCACAGGTGCGGACCGTGAGGTGGAGCAGGGCCGACGAATCGGTGACGAGGGCGGCTTCCACGGCCCGCAGGACCAGCGGCGCGTCGGCCGGGCCGTCGTCGCGGCGGGTCCAGACGAGGTCGCCCGGCCGGATCGATTCGATCGGCCGCAGGCCGTCGGCGGTGTGGACGGGCGTCCCGGCCGCGAAGCAGAGGGCCGTCCCCAACAAGTGGGCGAGCCGGGCGTTGGCCGCCTTGAGCTTGTTCATGACGCGGGGGGTCGCCAGGAACTTGAAGAAGTGGTTCGTCTCGGCGAGCTTCTCCAGCTTGCGCGGCAGATTCACCGCCTTGGCGGCGGCGCCGGCGCCCGCGCCGGCCGAGGCCGCACTGATCGCCACGCTGGCCGCCACTTCGGCGGCCATCGCCCCGACGAGCTGCCCGGCGTACCAGCCCTTTTCCGCGAGCGTGAGGTCGGTCCACGCCTTGACCGCCTCGTCGAGCACGTCGCGGACGGCGTCGTTAGCCTCTCACTGCGATGAGGAGCGTTTCGATCAGCATCTACTGTTCGTTTGAAAGATCACTGGGTCGGGCTGTAATTGTCACCTTCCAATTCCGTCGAATTCTTAATTTCTTGCCGGTCCTTTACTTTGTCAAGGAAAACCCTCTTGCCTAGTGCGAACTTGTAGCTCGTGATATCCTCTTTTCGCCTCTTCAGAAATTTCGTCATTTGAATTATCTGAAAGATCAGACATCAATTTCAAATACGTGCGATCCTCTGAGTTGGCGAGCACATTGATAATGCTGAGCACTTCACCGGTGCCGCAGTCTGGAATAAGTCGGGCAAGCGAAGAAACGTCGACGCCTCGCATAGTTTCGATTGCCGTCGAACAGTCGGAAAGGAATTTGAGAGCTTCCTCTCTATCTTGAAATTCGCCAAGCCTGCGAAGAACCACCTCGGTGAGAGCTTTCAAATCACTATTAGAAAGCGAGTTGCACGCAAGGTGGTCGATGGCTTCGTAGAGTGGCTGCATGAGGTCAGCTGGTTCTAAAGAACCGATGCGTTCGACGATGGTCATTGTGGGTTCCTCGGCGCTTGAATTGGAATATGTGTCGCATTCGCAACCGCAGGATTGTAGAACGGACTCGCTGGGTTGTGAGAATTTCCATGCTGCCATCTGCCTTGGTCGTCCAACACACGGTTCCCGCGCTGAATCCGAGCAACCCAGCCAGACGCTGCATTTGATCCCGCTGGCGCGCTAGGATCAGATCCGTGAAGTCGTACTCGGTTTGTGACTCCACCAGAAACCCATTTGTACTCGATTCCATGAGTGACTTTTCCTGGAATTGGCGTCAGAACCCGTGAGGTCGCGTCAGCGGGAATTAGAGCAACGATGTCTTCGTAGACGGCTCCTTTGATCTTCTGGAACCGATACATAATTGAAGCTTCGTGGAGGTTTCTGAAACCACCTTTGTTGTTTTTGAGGAACTCAGTCCAGCTATTTGCTTTCTTTGGAGCACCAAACCGCCTATCGATGGCCTCCAGCAGGCTCTCGCGGCGGGCGTCGGGGAGGGCGGGGCGGTCGGGGTCGTTGGGGTCGGTCAGGTATTCGACCACGTCCCGCAGGTGCTTCTTTCTGGTGAAGGCGTCCGCGTCGGCGCCGCCGTGCTTCTTGATCGCCTCCTCGATCAGTTGCAGCACGGCGTCGTCGGGCAGGTTCGGGGCGGCCTTGAGTTGGTCCCGGACTTGCACCGCCACCAGCTTGCACTTCGTCTCCCAGCCGGCGCCGGTGTTGTGGACCCACGCCCCCAGCCGGCCGGCGAAGTAGGTGCGGCCTTCGTCGACCGAGAGGTTGTAGGTGCGGAACGGTTTGCCGTCCGGGGCGTCTTCGCGGCGAGCGGCCGAGACCGTCGCGCGGCGGCCGTCGGCCAGGGTCAGTTCGTCGCCGGGGGAGAGTTCCTCGGCGACGACGAACGCGGCTCGGCCCAGGCTGTAGAAGGGGTGGTTGGGGGTGGTCGCCAGCGTCTCTTCGTCGCCGCCATCGGTGCGGAACGTGAGGTGGAGCTGCCTTCGCGGAGTACGGCATGACTGTCGGACAAGACTTCGACTCTGAACAAAATCAAATTGCTATCCTGAGTTTCCGAAGAGACTAACGATGGCTGGACTCAAGCAACAACAATCTTGCACTCCGTCTCGATTCGCTGTTTCAGCATTGCTGACAAGTCACAAACCATGCCTCCGCCAGAAACAATCGCCGACGGCCTAGTTGCGAACTCTAAGGTGTATCTACCGGCCTCCCCAAACAGATCGACTTGAACACCTAGAAAGTCCTGGGCAAGAGTAAGCGTGCATAGATCGTGTTCGCCATCCACATCCTTCTCAATAAAGTGAATTCCTCCAAACACTCGCGACGACAGCAGCTCAGCCACTTGCTGCAAAGATAGTGGAGTCGAAAAGTCGGCGAATCCGATGAGTGATGATGCTGTCGACATCTATTCTTCTTTCGTCGTCTATTGCAGTAAGTGGACTTCATCTGCTGCAAGCTTCTTGAACTCTTCGTGTGAAAAAACTCGAATCTTTACCGCTTCGTCTCGATGTCCTGCAATGGTGCGAAGTTTGTTAGAAATCGATTCGATCAGTTTTCGGTGTTCCGGAAGTCGGCCAAGATTTCTGAATCCCTTGGAAACTTTTGGAATCTTCGCCGCCATGCTGTCGGACACGATGAAAGCATCTACGTCATAGTTGCTCGGATCGAACGGCGCGTTTCCTTTGTGTGCTCCCTTCGTGCCACGTGCGAGCGAACCGCGGAAGCCAACCTTTGCGTCGGGGAACGCCGCCTTCAATGGAGCCAGGGCTTCACTTGCTTTCGCAATGATTTCTCCGCGGACTCCTGCAACTGGGGCTGTGAACCGCTCGTCGATGGCCTCCAGCAATCTCTCCCTGCGGCCGTCGGGGAGGGCGGGGTTGTCGGGGTCGTTGGGGTTGGTCAGGTATTCGACCACGTCCCGCAGGTGCTTCTTCCTCGTGAAGGCGTCCGCGTCAGTGGCGTCGCCGTGCTTCTTGATCGCCTCCTCAATCAGTTGCAGTACGGCGTCGTCGGTCAGGTTCGGGGCGGCGTCGACCTGGTCCCGGACTTGCACCGCCACCAGCTTGCACGTCGTCTCCCACGCGCCGCCGGTGTTGTGGACCCACGCCCCCAGGCGGCCGGCGAAGTAGGTGCGGCCTTCGTCGACCGAGAGGTTGTAGGTGCGGAACGGTTGGTCGTCCGGGGCGTCTTCGCGGCGCGCGGCCGAGACCGTCGCGCGGCGGCCGTCGGCCAGGCACAATTCGTCGCCGAGGG
>JBOFFD010000347.1:0-2663 GCA_051648425.1 Planctomycetia bacterium | reverse complement strand
CCCCTTGGGTTCGCGTCCGCCGCCGACGCCGCCCCATCGACCGATGATTCGGTCGATGCCTGGGGCGATGCTTCGACCAACGCAGGGAGCCGAGCCAACCGTGACTACCGCCGCGAACCGAATGAAACGATCGCCCCTGACGGCGTCGGCCGTCGCCGCCGCCCTGTTGGCCGCCTGCTTCCTCGGCGGCCGACTGGGCGCCGAAGAAGACCTGCCGGCGTCGCTCAAGAAAGAACTGACGAAGATCACGCAACAGATCGACAAGCTCGACCAGCGAGTGGGGCGCGTCGAGTTCGCGCAGATCGAGCAAGGGGTGCGGGAAGTCGAGCAATGGATCGAAGAGTTCAGCATCGACGCCGAACTGTTCGACAACGACCCGATGTTGGCGTCGCTGAGCGACCGGCTGCGGAAGGTGGCGGCGTCGGCGCGCGAGGCCGTCAAGAAGAAGGCCGGCGACGCGATGGCGAAGGGCGATGAGAAGAAAGAGCCGGCCGGCCCGCGGATGCTGGATGTGAAGGTGCCGGTCGACCTGAAGAACGTGAGCTTCAAGAAGGACGTGGCGCCGATCATCGTCAACGTCTGCGGCGGCTGCCACGGGAAGACCGGACGGAACGTCAAGGAGTTCGACGCCAGCACGTTCGCCAGCTTCGTCAGCCAAATCGACCCGGGCAAGCCGGACGACAGCCACGTGCTGAATCTGGTGACCGGCAAGGCCGAGCCGCGGATGCCGCGCGGCGGCATGGCGCGGTTCGACAAGGAATGGGCCGACATTTGGCGGGCGTGGATCGAGCAGGGCGCCAAGTTCGACGGCACCACCCGCGACGCCCCGATGACCGCGTACTACATCAGCCTGGACGTGCAGAAGCGCGAAGTGTTGGCGAAGCTGAGCACGCCCGAACTTGAGAAGATGCACCGCGACCACGCCGACCGGCAGATGGAAATCGTCAATCCGAAGACGAAGCCGGCCTTTCAGAAGACGAAGCATTTCCTTGTCTACACCACGCTGCCGGAGGCCGACGCCGAGTACATCGGCGTGCTTGCCGAAGCGGTGTTGGAAGAACTGCGGCGCAAATTCGGCTTGTCGGCCGATCAACCGATTTGGCGCGGCGGGCTGGGCGTCAACGTCTTCGCCGACCGTTACGACTACGTCGCTTTCGCGCGGGAGATCGACAAGTACCAGCCGGAAGAAGGCGAAATCGGCCACGTGCGGCTGTTGCCGCAGACGCAGTATTTGGCGATGGCCGCCGGCGCCCAGGGGCTTTCGATGGACGCCTTGGTGCCAGAGATGATTACGCGGGCGTTCCTGGCCGAGCTGGGCAAGGGGAAGATGCCCGAATGGGCGGCGTACGGCTACGGCCGATTCATCGCGTCGCAGTACGACCCGAAGAGCATGGGTCTCAAGGAAGAACTGAATCAGGCGGCGGCGTTGGCCGGCGGCGGCGCGCAGCTTTGGCCGTTGTTCAAGAATGAAGCGCCGTGGATCGAAGCCGCCCCGACTTCGGCCAGCCTGTTCCACTATCTCGATTCAGTCGACGGTAAGAAAACGCAGGCGTTCGTTCGCACGTTCGCTCAGACCGGCGACTACGAAAAGGCTGTTGGCGAGCATCTGAAGACGCCCGTCGACGCGATTTCAAAAGGCTGGTCGACCTGGGTGCAGAACAAGTACCGCGGCAGGTCGAAGTAAGAAACCGTCGCCCGGTGATTTTCCTTCAGACGGGATGGTCCGCCGTTCCGTTGCCGCCGCCCGCGATCGGCGGGGGCGCGTGGGACCGCCGCTTGGCGACTGCCGCTTCCACCATCCTTGTTAGTCGCGAGAAGTCGAACGGCTTGGCCAGGAAGCCGAACGGCCGCGGCTCTTGGGTGAAAAGCGACGGGTCGTTCGACGGCGGATAGCCGCTGCAGAAAACGACGGGCACCCGCGGTTCGACGGCGGCGAAAATCTGGAAGCACTGAGCGCCGTCGACCTCGGGCATGGCCATGTCGAGGAGGACGGCGTCGATGGTCGCCGCCTCGCGCCGGAAGACCGCCGTCGCTTCCGCACCGCCCGCCGCCGTTAAGATCCGAAACCCCTTCGATTCGAGATACAGCCGAAGCACTTTGCAAACGGCCGGCTCGTCGTCCACGATGAGCAACGTCGGCGCCGGGTGGATCGGTGCGAAAGCGGTCATGACGTGGTCCTTGACGCCGTTCGGTCGCCTTCAAACCGTCGAGGGTCGAAAGCCTTTCGGCGGACAGGAGCGGCCGACCGACCGCCATCGCCGAGATTTCCTGAATGGTGCGTCTTTATCTTTTGGTTGTAGCGAATTTCATTCGTCGAGATGGCTCCGTCCCCACTTGTTTTTGCCGATTTGATCCATTAGCCTGAAAGATCATGAACACCCCCGACACTCCCACGCCGTACGCCCCCTACCTCCCACCGGACGGATCCGGTTCGCCGCTTTCGGAAGCGCCGACCAAAGTTCGCTACGGCGTCTTGGCCTTCCTCTGCGCGCTTACTTTCATTCTGTACCTCGACCGTGTCTGTCTCGGCCAGGCGACCACGTCGATCATGGAAGAATTGAGTCTCACCGAAGACCATATGGCGCTGGTCAACGTCGCCTTCATGATCCCGTACGCCCTGTTCGAGGTGCCGATCGGCCATTGGGGCGACCGCTTCGGCTCGC